>JBDSAM010000134.1:0-11186 GCA_039922135.1 Blastocatellia bacterium | reverse complement strand
CGCCGCGCCAATTGATATAGCCTTTGTTGGCATTGGCGAAAATGGCCACCTTGCATTCAATGATCCTCCCGCCGATTTTGAAACCAATGAACCCTACATCGTCGTCAACCTGGACGAAGCCTGCCGCCGTCAGCAAGTGGGCGAAGGCTGGTTTGCAGATTTGGACGATGTGCCCAAACAGGCAATCTCGATGAGCATCAAACAAATTCTAAAAGCGAAAGAGATCGTTTGCATTGTGCCTGACGCCCGCAAAGCCGAAGCCGTGCGCAACTGCTTTGAAAATGAAGTCAGTCCGCAGTTGCCTGCTTCAGTTTTGCAGACGCATCAGAATGCGATTGTCTATCTGGACGCGGCAAGCGCATCGCTGCTTACCCTCAACCGAATTTCAAACCAATGAAAATCTTCCTCCGTACATTTCTGATTGTTTTTGCGCTGATTGTTATCAGTTCGCCATTCACCGTTGCTCCCAAAGCCGCGCAAGAATCGCCAATCAAGATCGGCATCATCGGTACTGATACCTCGCACGTTCCGGCATTCACCAAACTGCTCAACGATCCGAAAGAACCCGGCTACATTCCTGGCGCGCGTATCGTGGCGGCATTCAAAGGCGGCAGCCCGGATGTCGAATCCAGTTTCAAACGAGTGGACAATTACGCGGCTGAAATTCACGACAAGTATGGCGTTGAGATCGTCGCTTCTATCGAAGAGCTGGTCAGCAAGGTGGACGCGGTTTTGCTGGAAAGTGTGGATGGTCGCCCCCATCTGGCGCAGGTTCGCCCGGTCTTTAAAGCCGGAAAGCGAGTCTTCATTGATAAACCGTTTGCGTCGAGCTACGCCGACGCGCGCGAAATCGTCCGGCTGGCAAAAGAAACAGGGACGCCGTTTTTCAGCTCGTCCAGCTTGCGGTATGCCAGCGATGTTGTGGCACTGAAGAACAACGACAAACTGGGTGGCATCCTGGGTGCGCTGGCTTTCAGTCCATCGCCAACCGAACCTCATCATCCCGACCTGTTCTGGTATGGCATTCACGGGGTCGAAACGCTGTACACCTTGATGGGAACGGGCTGTGAATCAGTCACACGCGTCAATACCGCCGGGGCTGATGTTGTCACAGGCAAATGGAAAGATGGCCGCATCGGCACCTTTCGCGGCATTCGCGATGGCAAACAGGATTACGGCGCGGTTGCCTTTGGGACAAAGGCAACGCTCGCGACCACGCCACCGATGAAAGTTGATTACCGCAACCTTCTGGTCGAAATCGTCAAGTTCTTTCAGACCGGCCAAACGCCAATTGCGCCTGAAGAGACGTTGGAGATTATGGCGTTTATGGAAGCCAGCGATCTGAGCAAAGCGCGCGGCGGCGCGGCGGCATTGTTAAAAGAGGTAACGGGGCAGAGGTAAAATGGTATGGATTCTTCATTGGAAGGAGACAATAGAATGCGCGAATCGTATGACTGGTATTTCGTGGTAGTTCGGAAAACTCGTGAAATTAGGCAAAAAGCCTTTGATGCTCTTGAAGCATTTATAAATAATGAGAATGAGAAAGCCAGCCTTATAAAAACATATCTGCAGAAAGATTATAAGGCTTTAGAAAGCATGTGGCCGACGGGGAAGGATGTTCCCAGTAATTTGGGTAGACATATTAACTTCAGTATGGAATGCGACTACAAGGATATGCTGAGAAGCGACATTGCAGAAATTGAGGCTTCGGCAGAGCAGTATTTCTTAAACCAAGTTACCTTGTTAAGCCAAACCAAACCACAATCGCCGTACACATATGATGTGTTCGTTAGTTATTCCTCCCTTGATGAAAAAGAGGCTGACATTTTGCATCAGGAAATTTTAGCTGCTGGTGGAAAGGCATTTCTTTCAAGTAAAAATTTGAAGCCAGGAGATGACTTTGTAGAGGAAATAAGGATCCGTCTCCAGTCATCTCGTGAATTGTGGCTCCTAGTAACCCCTAACAGTCTCAAGAGTGAGTGGGTACTTACGGAATGGGGGGCGGCCTGGATGTCGAGGAAAAAGATAGTTCCTTTGCTTCACGGATGTCGGCCAGCAGATTTGCCAGATCGGCTAAACAAAATTCAGTGCATTGAGTTCTATAAGCGTCATTTTCTGATCAAGAATACTTTTAGCTAAATTGATCGCCTACGGATTTACCGCCGATACGAAGGGCTATTGGCTTCTCTCCTCGAAAGACCATGTCTCTTATGAAAACCAAACTTCACAATCTCGCGCTTCCCTGCCTTGCCGTGCTGTGTGCAGGTCTGGCAATGGCTTTCGTCTTCCACGCATCCGCGCAACAAAAATCAAAGGACAAAGCTATGGCCGACATTCGCCTGATGACGCTCGATCCGGGCCATTTTCACGCGGCGCTGGTGCAGAAAAATATGCTCCCAGGCGTTTCGCCTGAAGTTCACATTTATGCGCCAGCGGGCTTCGATTTGAACGAACACTTGAAGCGCATCGCCGGCTTCAACAATCGCAAAGAGAACCCGACGCAGTGGGATTTGAAAGTTCATACTGGCGACGACCCGCTGGCAGAAATGCTGCGCGCGAAGCCCGGCAACGTCGTCGTCATCGCCGGGCGCAATCAAGGCAAGATAGATCGCATCAAGGCTTCGGTCGAAGGTGGCTTGAACGCGCTGGTGGACAAGCCGTGGATTATTACCGCAGCCGACTTCCCCAAGCTTGAAGCGACGTTGAATACGGCGGAGGCAAAGCGGCTGATTGCCTACGACATTATGACCGAACGGTCGGAGATCACGACCATCCTGCAACGTGAATTGATTAACGACGCAGGCGTCTTCGGAACGATTCAGAAAGGCTCTGAAAGCGATCCGGCGATTTATATGGAGAGCATTCATCACCTCTACAAAGTCGTTTCGGGCGCGGTCAACATTCGTCCGGCGTGGTTCTTCGATGTTAAACAGCAGGGTGAAGGCGTGGCCGATGTGGGCGCGCATCTGGTTGACCTGGTGCAATGGATGACATTTCCTGAAGCTTCGATGAATTACCGCAAAGACGTGAACATGCTGAGCGGCAAACGCTGGCCGACGGTGATGACCAAAGATGAATTCAAGCGCGTGACGGGTGAAGCCGACTTCCCTGCTTATCTGGCGGCGAACGTCAAAGGCGACAAGCTGGATTACTTTTGCAACGGCTCGATGACTTACGCCTTGCGGGGTGTTCACGCGAAGCTTGACGTGATTTGGAACTACGAAGCGCCGGCTGGCGGCGGCGATACACACGTTGGATGGTTCAAAGGCTCGAAGTCGCGTATCGAAGTGCGGCAAGCGCAGGCGCACACCATCCACGTCATTCCGAACTCACCGGCGTTGAAAGCCGAGGTGCAGGCCGCATTGCAAAAGAAGGTCGCTGCGTTGCAGGCCAAGTATCCCGGCGTTGCCGTTGCGGATGAAGGCGACAAACTGCGCGTGACTTTCCCAGACAAATACCGCGACGGCCACGAAGCGCATTTCGGACAGGTGGCGGGGCGCTTCTTCGATTACCTGCGCGACCCGAAGCGGATGCCTGCTTGGGAGAAGGCCAATATGCTGGCGAAGTACTATACGACGACCAAAGGCCTGGAGATGGGATACCGCAATACCACGGCGTCGAAATAACACTGGAGAACTTATGTCGAATAACTTTCTTGCTCTGACTGAGCATCTTTACGCTTACATTCTGGACAACTCTTTGCGCGAGCCGGATGTGCTGCGCCGGTTGCGCGAAGAGACTGCCGCCACCAATCCGCACGCGATCATGGCCATCTCGCCCGTGCAAGGGCAGTTTATGACGCTTCTGCTGAAACTGATGGGCGCGGCAAAAACGCTCGAAGTCGGCGTCTTCACGGGCTACAGCTCGCTCTGCACGGCATTGGCTATACCGCCGCACGGTCGGATTTATGCCTGCGACGTGAGCGAAGAATGGACTTCCGTTGCGCGGCGTTATTGGGAAGATGCTGGCGTGGCCGACAAGATCACCTTGAAGCTTGCGCCCGCCGTCGAAACGCTTGATGCGCTGCTGGCCGAAGGGCACGCCGGAACTTTCGATTTCGCATTCATTGATGCGGACAAATCGAATTACGATCATTACTACGAACGCGCGTTGAAGTTGGTGCGCAAAGGCGGCCTGCTCGTCTTCGACAACATGCTCTGGTACGGCAAGGTCGCCGACGCGAGCGTGAACGACGCCGATACGGTTGCGCTGCGTGCGTTGAATGAAAAGCTGCACCACGATGATCGTGTGTTTGCGAGCTTGATCGGTCTTGGCGATGGAGTGAATCTGGCGATCAAGGAAAGCGATTGAAGTTAAAGGAAGCAGTAAAACGGCATGAATTACAAAAACAATATTCTTGAACTGATTGGTGAAACGCCGCTCGTGAAATTAAACAAGCTGACGCGCGGGTTGAAGCCATTAGTGCTGGCGAAGATCGAATCACTCAACCCTGGCGGCAGCGTCAAAGACCGCATCGGTCAGGCGATGATTGATCGCGCTGAGCGAATGGGCGATCTAAAGCCGGGCGGCACCATCGTCGAAGCGACCAGCGGCAATACTGGCATTGGCTTGGCGTTAACCTGTTCGGTCAGAGGGTACCGCAGCATCTTCGTGATGACAGATAAAGCCAGCCAGGAAAAGGTGCGGTATCTGAAATCGCTAGGCTCAGACGTGATTGTTGTTTCATCAGCGGCCAAACTGGATTCGCCGGATCATTACGTCAACACAGCCAAGCGCATTGCCGCCGAAACACCGAATGCGATCCTGACTAATCAGTACGCCAATCCAGCCAACCCCGAAGCCCATTACCGTTCGACCGGGCCAGAAATTTGGGAAGCAACCGAAGGCAAGGTGACGCACTTTGTCGCGGGGATGGGGACGGGCGGCACGATCAGCGGCACGGGCCGTTATCTGAAAGAGAAGAATCCGAACATCCGCGTTATCGGCGCCGATCCGTACGGGTCGGCCATCAAGGGCTTCAAGGAGACTGGCCATCTAATGGCGGCGTCGCCCTATCTGGTTGAAGGCATCGGGCAAGAGATTATTCCCGACAACGTCCAACTGAAATACATTGACCAGATCATTAACGTGACCGACCGCGATTCATTCAATCTGGCACGGCGGTTGGGGCGCGAAGAAGGAATCTTCTGCGGTGGCAGCACCGGAACGATTGCCTGGGCCGCGTTGAAGGTAGCGGAGAATCTGACCGAAAACGACGTCGTCGTCTTTATCGTTTGCGACACAGGCGAACGTTACCTGTCTAAGTTCCTATCCGATGAATGGATGAAAGAGAAACGATTGTTAGGCTCTGAGCGAATGACGCTGGGTTTGCTGAACGAATTGAAGCTGCACGCGGGCAGGATGCGGCTGATCTCTGTTGCGCCGGAAGCGAAAGTGGGTGAAGCCCTGGGCCTGATGAGCAATCACGGCTTGTCGCAATTGCCTGTCATCGAAGATGGCAAATCCGTTGGCAGCGTACGCGAAGGCCGGATTATGTCGCAACTACTGGACAACCGTGATTTGCTGGAAGCCTCGGTTACCAGCGTGATGGACGGCTCCTTCCCTGTCATTGGCGAAACCGTCGAGGTTCTGCGCGCCAAACAGTACTTGAAAGATTCACCGGCGGTGTTGGTGGAAGAATACGGACGCATCGTCGGCATCATTACCCGTCATGACGTGCTGGACACCGAAGTCTAACGCTTAGAACTTTGTTGGATCGCACTTTCTCAACAGCAGCGCGTTCCATACCATCTGCCGTCTCATCTTTGATGCCAGGATCATGACGAACGCCGCTGCCAGATACAGCCCGCTGAAAATATACCGGATGGATTCCTGCGGGAAGAAGAATTGCGCGATGAATAGCACCAGCAACAAAATTGCTTCCCACAGCGTGAACCGGAAATCTGCAATCACGATGGCTGCAAAAAGGGACTGCGCCGAAGTCAGCAACAACTCTTCTTTCTGACGGCCATCCAGGATCATCGGCGCAGCCACGCCCGCCGCAATCGCGTAAACCAAGGGGATTGCGCCGACCAGCAGCGTCCATTGATTGACTTTCGATGAGATCAACGCGCCGATTGCGGTTGAGCCTTTGCCCCTTAGCGCAAAAAGCAACGCGATCATTGCTTCAGGCGATTCTGACGCCAGCGGGGCCAGCCACTGCACCAGCAGAAATTCGTTTACGTGATATGCCTTGCCAGTTGCCTTCAACCCTTCAGCAAAGGGTTCGGCGGCGAACCAGATGGCGACGCCTGCAAAGGCAAACATCAGCGCCACGGCTAATCGCCGCGCGTTGTTGCTCAAACGAGCATCAAGTTCAGCGGCAATGCCTTCCAATTCCGTCTCGTGCTTCTCGCCTTTCGTCGCGCGCCCGGCGTAATACAGAAACATCGCAAAGAAGATCGCTGCGTCCCATAGAGAAAGCGTGCCTTTGAGCGGAATGATTAGCGAATAGATTGTTGCCAGCAGCAATAGGCTCAATTCCAATCCTTGCGACGGATCAATCTGGATATGGGTTTTCTTGTGCTTGAAGTAATAGACAATCGCAATTAAAGCCCAACCTACGCCGATCAGTATGCGATTAGCTCCGGTCATATTGGCGATAGCCAAGCCTTCGTTGCTGTGCACGAGTCCTTCAGTCCAGGCATAGTGCAGGCCGATGGCATATTCCGGCAGGACGCTGATCAGCGCCAGCACAAGCAGCGCCAACGAACGCGGAATGTCACGCTCCGATAGTTCCGCGCCCCAGCCAAGCAGGAATGCCGCACCAACAATCGCTATCCCTGACAGCAGCGAAACCATCGCAGGACTCAACGAATGTGCCCGGCCAGTAAGGGCCACAAACAGCCAGGGCAGCGGTGTAATGACCGAAAGGAATAAGGGAAGATATTTTTTCATTATGCTGTTGCGCTAAAATGCGGGTGATGGATTCGGACTATTCACCCCAGGCTATTCACCTATGACTTTGATGATCACACGTTTGCGCCGCATGCCGTCAAATTCGGCGTAATAGACTTGCTGCCATGTGCCCAGATCCAGCCGTCCATTGGTAATTGGCAGTAAAACCTGATGGTGCATTAACAGATTTTTCAGGTGCGCATCGCCGTTGTCTTCGCCGGTTTGGTGATGCCGGTAATCAGGGCGCGCCGGAGCCAAGCCTTCCAGCCATTCATCAATGTCGGCAATCAAACCGTCTTCAGCGTCATTTACGTAAACGGCAGCAGTGATGTGCATTGCCGAAACCAGCACCAAGCCTTCCTTTACGCCGCTGTCGGCGACGGCTTGCGCTACTTCGTCGTTAATATTGACGTACTCGCGTTTGGTCTTGGTGTTGAAGACGAGGTACTTAGTATGAGACTTCATTCGGATTGCCTTCGGGTGAATTCCAGTAAGTGAAAGCGCGAATTATGGCTTGTCTTCTGTGTTGGGGCAAAGCGGATAGCGAGCCTGTTGGCCTGCTTCGGGTCGGACAGCTATAATCCTGCCCACTTTCAAAACTATAACAACCGCAACAGCAGGAAGAGGAGTTCAATGCCCAAGATCGCAGACATCGAATACACGCCTAACCCGAACGCCGTGAAATTTATTTTGAAGGAGCCTGTCACCGCAGGCTCGTCGCGTTCGTTTCCCAATGCCGACGTAGCTATGGCCGATCCGCTGGCCGACGCTTTATTTAAGGTCGGTGATGTAACGTCGGTCTTTTACATGGATCGCTTCGTGACCGTGAATAAAGAGGACGATGTCAGTTGGGAAGACATGCTCAAAAAACTGGCTGAGCCGATTCGCTCAGCTCCATCAGTGGCTGAAGCCGCCGCTGAAGCGGCCTTAATCCCGAATGGCTCGCCTGTATTCACTCCCGGCGAAAATCCGTTGCTCGACAAGATCAATGAGATTCTGGACGAAAAGATTCGTCCCGGTCTGGCTGGTGATGGTGGCGGATTGGAGATCATCGGATTGCACGACAAAAAGCTGATGATCCGCTATCAGGGGGCATGCGGAAGCTGCCCAAGTTCGATTGGTGGCACATTGATGGCAATTGAACAGATGCTGAAAGAAGATGTTGATGCTGAACTTGAAGTGATTTCAGTTTAGCCGGTGGCTGGTGGTCAGTGGTTGGCAAGATCGTAAAACTGCCAACTTACCGACCACTGATCACTAACCACCAATCACCTACACTGGCAAATACACGCTAACCTTTGTTCCCTGTCCTTCTTCGCTTTCAATCTCAATTTTCCCGCCGTGTTTTCGGATGACCTCCTGGGTAATCATCATGCCCAGACCGGTGCCGTTGCGTTTGGTGGTATAGAATGCTTCAAAGATCCGGCGCAGCGTCTCTTCAGACATCCCCGATCCGCGATCTACAACACGAACCGCCAAAGCGCCGCGGTCGGCTTCAAAATCGGAGATGTTTGCTGTCTCGGCGGCAGCAATGAATGTTGTGTGAAGTTCGACTTCTGAATTGACTGGGGACGCTTCGACTGCGTTGATCAGCAAGTTTAGAAAAACCTTGCGCAATTGCTGAGGATCGAAATTTCCCTGCGGAATGTTGCTGACATAATGACGAACTACAACAGTGCGGGTTCGTTCCAGCCGATCGCTAGCCAGTTCTATCACTTCATCCAGCAACCGGTTCAGATTGGTTGGCCTGCGTTCCGGATCGCGCGGCCTTGTCAGATAGCGCAAATCCATCACAATAGTGGAAAGATGTTCCGCACCGCGTTTGAGCCGAGCGACGGTATGCTTCAGATCGTCATCAGACCCACTCATCTGCATCTCTAACAGTTCAATGTTCAGCTTGACCGCGCCAATGGGATTGTAGAGTTCGTGCGCGACCTGCGCGGTAATTTGGCCGACAGCGCTTAGTGTGCGAGTGCGACGTAATTCTTCGCGTACTTTCTCAGCTTCTGTCACATCAACCAGCACGACCACTCGCCCGCGCGTTTCGCGGTCAATTGTCAGCGGCGACGCATAGGCGTCAAACAGGCGTGTTTCGGCGGGAAAACTTTGACTCTGCCGAATCCCTCGTTGCGACTTAATTTCGATGCGTTCGGGCGGCGATGCAACCTTGTCCGTCTGTTTAAGCGTTTTTTGGATGAACGTCGTAACCTCAGGCATGTGTGCAAGCGCGCCGCGATAATCCTGCAACATGATTTCTGACGGCTTCAAATTGAGATGTTTGAAGAACGCTTGATTCACTGCCGGCAAATCGCCGTTTTCAGTAACGACCAGAATGCCGTTCGATTGGCTGTCGAAGACCGAGCGCGCAAAATCCTTTGAGTTCTGCGCGGAACGGACAGCCCGCCGTAGATCAGCGAAGCGGCTGCGCGTCATCAAAAAAACCACAATTGCCACAATTAAGCCGACGGCAATTGCATTCCATCTAGTCTGGCTGACCCTTGCAGCCGCCAATTGTTGATCATCGCTGATTTGATTCAAAACGAAACTTTGATCTCTGACGATTGCGCCAGACAATCGCGCTATTGCAGCATCCAGCGGTTCTCTGACCTCCCAGAAAAGATTTTGACCGGTGACTGGATTATCGGAATCTTCTCCTGCGCTTATTTCACCCTTTTTGGCTTGAGCCAAATTTTCAATTGAGGCTAAAAATTCTGGCGCAGCCTTTTCCACTTCTTGCCAAGCTTTTAATTCCGTGGGCCTCACCAATTTTGATTCTGGCTGTGGCGTCCACAGATTTCTTCCAGCCCTCAGACTTTTGTTGAAATTGTCTTTGGCTTCATTAAACGTTCTGCCGAAGGGATAAATAGGCACTCGGCGGTCGCGTGTGGCATTCAGCACTTTTGATTGGGCAATAACATTGATGGCCTCTTCGCGAATTTTCAGCGCTGTGGACAGGCGCATTTGGTAATCTTCAGCGGTCTCGCTGGCTTTGACTCTGATATTTTTCAGCTCTTCCATTCCGCGCGAACCGATCAGCCAGATCAGCGTCAGCAAAAGGAAGAAGCCAATCGTCAGCGCCGAATAGACCAGCACCACTTTTGATTGATCCGGTTTTGGAGTCGGTTGATTCATCTTAAAAATTCGGTACGGTACAGGGAGCGGTAGCGACCTGGTCGCTTCGGAAGTTTACACGCCGAGTTTACCAAGTCGCTACCGCTCCCTGTACCGTACCGAATTTACGTGCGCGCCGCTGCACGCAGGTGGTGATCTTTTTTGCAATCATAAAGCCGCCGGTCGGCTAACCGTATTAACTCATCAACATCAGCAGTATCCGCCGGAAAAGACGAAATGCCCCAGCTAACGCTGATGCCTGCGGTCAATTCTGGTTGTGCAGGATAGTTGTGCAGGTTGTCTTCCAATCGCTTCAGCAACGCATTTGTCGCTGGGGGAGAAGTTTCCGGACATAATGCGATGAATTCGTCTCCGCCATAACGAAAGACCGCGTCGCTTTGGCGCAGCAACAACTGCAATTCGCGCGCGACACCGGCCAAAACCTGATCGCCGGCCATATGGCCGAAGCGATCGTTGACCGATTTGAAATTGTCAACATCGAACAACACCAAAGAGAAGTCACGGCCATAGCGCCGCGCGCGCACGGCTTCGTTATGCAATCGCCGTTCAAATGCCGCGCGGTTCGGTAACTGTGTCAGCGGATCAAGCTCTGCCATTTGAGTTAAAGTTTTTATGCAACGCGCGAACTGCTCTTCGACGGCAGTTTTGAGTTGTTCACCAACCGTGATGTGCAAGGAAGATTGCAGATGAATCAATTCATCCTTGTCCAACTCGTGGCTTTGTTGTTGTATCGCGCTGGTAATGAATCGGTGCAATTTATCGGCTGTAACAAAAAGGCCAGCCAGATCGGTTTCACTCTTTGGGAGAGCAAAAAGATTTGCAGCGTCGCGCAACAGACGCGCGCGCTCCTGTTGCAGAATTTCGTGGAAAAGCGCGGACATAACAAATCGAATTTGAGTCTTGAGCTTTGCTGAATAGCTTTTGCAAAGCGCCGTTATTATAGTCCGAGTGCTGTCATTCGCAGCAACATGAGGATTTTTTCCGGAAGGGTTTCAGGATGAATACCAAGATGCACAAAAGCTATGACGCGGTTGTTATCGGCGCAGGCGTCTTTGGTTCATGGACGGCTTATTGGCTGCAACGATCCGGTTTGAATGTTGCGCTGGTGGACGCCTATGGCGCGGCCAACAGCCGGGGTAGTTCTGGCGGCGAATCGC
>JBDSAM010000133.1:0-3200 GCA_039922135.1 Blastocatellia bacterium | reverse complement strand
GACCACCGATTCGCGCTCGACTTCGGTGGGCACGGCTGCGATCTATCGGTTTGCGCGCCCGATCAGTTATCAGAACTTCCCGCAATCGGCGCTGCCTGTGGAACTGCAAAACGCCAATGGGAACGGTATCTGGCGGCTGGTGGACAACCAATTCACGCGGGAAGATTGCTGAGATCATCAACGAAATCACACGAAGATTCACGAAGTCTGTTCTCAAGCTTTGTATTTCTTCGTGGCCTTCGTGGATGTTTTCTTTTCCGGGTTTAGCTGTTTAAGTTCGGCCAACACTTTCTTGGGCAATTTCCCTTTGACCATTTCATACGAATCTTTGATCAGCCGCTTCATCTCACCCTGCGGCAGCGCATCGAATCTTTTCAGCGCCACCCAGTGATAACGTGCGACGTAGGGCGCAGGATCAATGTCTTCTCGTTCGATCAATTCAGCAAACTCTTCGGGCGTGCATTTGAACGTCATACGGTAAGATGCCGCCGCATCAAGCGTCAGCACGGTGAACATCTTGTTACCAATGCGAAACAGCAGGTCGTTCTCCCACTGAACGTCTTCAGTCACGTGTGGCAACGACAGGCAATATTCACGAATGGAGTCGAAGCTCATGCTGGTTTCCTCCTTCTGGAAAAATAGCGGTTGCTTGACCTCGATTGTAGCCGACTTTATAAAGGCTTCCCAGATTTCCAAGCTGCGAGCAATGTCCGACAAACTTCAGTTTGTCGTTGCTTCCGGTAAAGTTCGATTGAAGAAAACCCGCGACAAGCTAAAGCTTGTCGGACACTTTTTAAGGAGTACACGAACCTTTTATGGCTCATCCCAGCACATCCGGCAACAACGCCAAAAAAGTTTGGCACAACGGCAATTTCATTGATTGGAACGATGCAAACATTCACATCATGTCGCACGTCGTCCATTACGGCTCGGCATTATTCGAAGGCATTCGCTGTTACGCGACGCCGCAGGGGCCTGCCGTTTTCCGCCTGCGCGAACATTTGGAACGGCTGCACGATTCCTGCCACGTCTATCGCATGCCGCTTGAATTCAGCGTCGAACAGTTAAGCGAAGCTTGCCTGGAAACTATTCGCATCAACGAATTCAAAGAGTGCTATCTGCGCCCGGTCGCCTTTCGTGGTTATGGCGCATTTGGCGTCAACCCATTGAACAATCCGGTCGAGGCCTACATCGCCAGTTGGGTGTGGGGAAAGTATCTGGGCGTCGAAGCCATCGAAGAAGGCGTTGATGTCTGCGTGTCCAGTTGGGCGCGCATGCACTCGAACACGCTGCCGCCAACGGCCAAATCCGCCGCCAATTACATGAATTCGCAGCTCATCAAGATGGAAGCCATCACTAACGGCTACGTCGAAGGCATCGCGCTGGACACGCAAGGCTACGTCAGCGAAGGCAGCGGCGAAAACATCTTTGTCGTTCGCGACGGCAAGCTTTTCACGCCGCCACTGTCCAGCGCCGGCCTGACCGGCATCACGCGCGATTCGGCCATTCAGCTTGCTCGCTTGCTGGGCTACGAAGTCGTTGAAGCCCTTATACCGCGCGCCACGCTCTACACCGCCGACGAAGTCTTCTTCACCGGCACCGCCGCTGAAATCACGCCCATCCGCACCATTGACCGCATCAAGATTGGTGAAGGCAAACGCGGCCCCATCACAGCCGCGCTGCAAAAAGAATTCTTCGCTATCACCTCCGGCGAAAAAGAAGCGCCCGGCGATTGGCTGTCGTTTGTGAACAAATAACCCGAATGTACCGCTTTCTGCTGGGGCGGTGAGTTTGGGTGCCCGCCGGTTTCGGAAAAAGGCAATGACCGCGATCACAATCCTACGGCTTTACGATGTGGATGGCAGGCGGCGGCGTAAAAGGCCGGGATGGCTTATGGCGCGACCGATGAGTTTGGCGTCAAAGCAGTCGAAAACCAAGTCTCCATCCACGACCTGCACGCGACGGTGCTGCATTTGCCCGGACTCGACTACGAAAAACTGACCTATCGGTACGCGGAGCGGGATTTTCGGCTGACCGATGTGTATGGCAACGTGGTGCGCGACATCATCGCGTAACCGCAAGGCCTTTTATCGCCTTATGGCTCTGTTTCACGCAAACAATAAGAATTGCACGCAAGCAATGCGAAGACTAAACTGCGACTATGAACTACAAAGACCGCATCAGCATTGATCCGCGCATCCGCAGCGGCAAGCCCTGTATTCGCGGCACGCGCATCGCTGTTGCGGATGTCTTTGATTATCTCGGGGGCGGGATGACCATCGCGGAAATCCTGGACGATTTCCCTGACTTAGCGGCTGAAGATATTCGCGCCTGCTTTGCATTTGCGGCTGATCGTGAACGGCGACTGTCGGTGATCCCATATGAAGCTGCTGTTTGATGAAAATCTTTCTCCAAAACTGCCGCGCCTTCTCGCCGCGCAATTTTCCGGCAGCTTACATCTGCGAAACTGCGGATTGAAAGGCGCGACAGACGAAGAAATCTGGGGATACGCAGCCGCCAATGATTTCACGATTGTGTCGAAGGATTCTGATTTTTATCAGCGCAGCTTGTTTTACGGCAGCCCGCCGAAATTCGTCTGGTTGCGCATTGGCAACTGCACGCGCGATGACTTGGTGCGGTTGCTCACGACCCACGAACAAGAAATTCTCGCCCTCGAAACTGATCCGTTGGAATCCATTTTGGTTTTATCGTGAATTTCACTCCGATCCAAGATGAGGCTGGCGGGTGGTGGCGTGAAGGCCGGGATGGCTTGCGGTGTGACCGATAGAGTTCGGCCTCAAGGTGATCAAAAAATCAGGTTTCCATCCACGACCTGCACGCGACGTGCTTCACCTGCTCGGCCTCGATCACGAAAAATAGATTTACCGATGCGCGGGCGGGATTTCCGGCTGACATATGTTTATGGCAATGTGGTGCGAGACATCATCGCGTGAGTGGAGCGGAAGATGGATATAGGTTTTGTTTGGGACGAAACGAAATGCCAGACTGTGCTCAAGCAGCATAACGTTAATTTTTACGAGGTTGTCGCCGCTTTTGACGACCCTGCCGGATATGAAACACCGGGGCTGGCTGAACACGAAGATCGCTGGCTTTGGATAGGCCGGACGCCTTGGGATCGTTTGCTGATGGTCGTCTATACTGATCAAGACTTGCCGTTACTCAGAATTATTACCGCGTTT
>JBDSAM010000132.1:0-5196 GCA_039922135.1 Blastocatellia bacterium | reverse complement strand
GGTTGAGGCACCGGTTGTTCAGGAAATTGTGGATCGGGCTTCGATGTTTTGTGCATAACAACCTCCTCAGGCCCCACTGGTATTGATGTTAGCGTTAATTCGATCCCACTCCCGCTGGATCTTTTCCTGATCTTCAGCGCTGCGCGGTTCTACGCTTAGCAGCACTCTGCCTTGGCGTAGGTGAGCCTCATAATCTGCATCTGCTTTCTCTTGGGGTTCTTTACTTTCGGTTTCTGCTGTCACGCCAAAAGGAATACCGAATATAGCACCAAGAGCTGCGCCCAAGCCTGCGCCTAAGCCCGCCAATGGTCCCAGTACAATCAGGCCGAAGCCGGGCACGACCAGCGAAATCCCAGCAGCGGCGACCAATCCTGACAGAGCACCAACCGCTGAACTTTTTCCCATTCCCCCCGCAACCTTATCGCTAGGGTGCGGCACTTCAGATTCGTTGTGGCTTGATACGATGGCGCTATCTTTGCCCAAGCGGGTGCGCGCTTCTTCGGACATTACCACGCTGACTTCATCATGGTTATAACCGTTGTTCGTCAAATATGCGTAGGCGCTTTCCGCCGCGTCCAGGTTGTTGAATACACCGGTGACTGGCCTGATCTTTACAGTCTTCGAGATTACTCTGCCTGTTACTCCTTCAGTTTCCATGTCGCCTCCTTGTTGCTACAAAGTTCGCCTCAACAATGCCAACTTTTGAGCGTGATATACGTCTTCTTCTTATAGCTCTGTGGTGATTCAGAGCAATACAGGTGCCAGCATCAGACGGCTTGAATAACTCTTCAGAAATAGCTAAATGGCATGCGACGCAAGCAATTTGTGATTTAAACGGCTGCTAGGCGTACTGCCAATTGCCATACTGTATCGGCGCAAGACTGCGCTGATGTACAGCCGACTGTCAGTCGGCTGAGATCTGCATCAGCCGTCCCCGGGACACCTACAGCCGACTGACAGTGTGGGCTTGAGCAGATCACTGCTCTGCCTTATAACGTCGCCTTACGCTTCGCACAAATATTCCAAACACAAGAAAAGGGAAGAACAAATGCTCACAGCGGAATTGGTCTTGGACGCCAAAGTATTGCTCGGCGAAGGGCCTTGGTGGAATGCACAAACACGACAACTTTATTGGGTGGATATCGAAGGGTGCGCCGTCCATGTCTTCGATCCGACAAGCGGACAGGATCGCAAGATTGAGGTCGGCCAGATGCCCGGCTGCGTAGTTGGCAGAAAGTCTGGTGGTGTTGCGGTGGCTTTGCAGCAAGGGTTTTACCATCTCGATCTAGAAACTGAAAAGCTGACTCTACTGGTTGACCCCGAAAGCCACTTACCCGGCAACCGCTTCAATGACGGCAAGTGTGATTCGCGCGGAAGATTCTGGGCGGGGACGACCCGCATCAACCACGATGAACCGGAAGGCTTTCTTTACACGCTTGATGCCGATCTGAGCGTTCATCGCAAACTGGATGATGTCTGGATCTCAAATGGCCTGGCCTGGAGTCCCGACGACCGCACGATGTATTTTATTGACTCGCCCACCGGAGAGGTCATAGCTTTTGATTATGAAGCGGCGGCGGGCGAAATCAGCAATGAACGATTGGTAATTGAAATTCCCGAAGGCGGCGGATCGCCCGACGGGATGACGATTGATGAAGAGGGAATGCTGTGGATTGCCTTGTGGGATGGCTGGCGCGTGATTCGCGTGAATCCAGAAGACGGCACGATCATTGATGAAATCAAGATGCCTGTCGCGCGTCCGACTTCGTGCGTATTTGGCGGCGCGGATCTGGATGAGCTTTACATTACCACTGCCAGCACGCGATTGCCTGCTGAAGAACTGGCCAAACAACCGCTGGCAGGCAGCCTGTTTTGTTGCAAGCCCGGCGTGAAGGGGTTTGCGGCGGTTGAATTCTTGGGATGACCCCTGACTGCTTAGCGCAGATCAAGCGAATGTTTGCTGACTATGTCGGTGTAAGACTGAAAGCCGCCCGCCGCGAACTCTTTGACGAAGCTGTCCATCGTTTGCAAAAGCTGTGTGCTGTAATAGCCACTGACTGATTGTGGATGCGCGTAGCCCCAAGTGCCGTTGAAGTAGCTGCGGATGATGACGCTGCTTGCGTCGCGCGGTAACGCTTTGACGTTGCCTGCGAATTTATCGAAGTCTTCGCCGCCGTAGCCACGCATCAGGTAGAACTCGACGTTTGAGGTATAGAAAGCCGAAACGCGTTCGCCATGCTCTTTCAGATATTGCCCGATGCTTTTCAGCGCGTGATCGCCAGCCAGATTGCCAACCACTGGGATGACCAAATTGCGTTCTTCCAGAGATTTCAAGAATTGAAAATCGCTCTCGCTGACCAGATAGTTGGTCTGCTTGCCGGTCAAATCTTTTTCCAGCATCAGGTCGCGATAGTTGGGATAGTAATAACGCGACGGGCGGCCTTTGCTGGTGAACTTCAAATCCAATCCATCCTCGAAAAAGGCCGTATGAATGCGGCTGATCATCTCCATCTCAGACAGCTCCAGCTTCAAGCCGAAGCCTTTTACTTTCGCTTGAATGTTGGCTTTTGCCGCGGCGAAGAGCTTTTGATCTTTCGGCGTTTTGTCCAGATAGGCGGCAATCTCTTGAATGCCACGCGTGTCCCAGGCTTTCAGATCAGCAGGAACAGGCTTGCCGAAGAACAGGCACAAATACTCCATTCGGTTGCGCGACAGGCCGAAGAGCGATTTGAAAAGCAAATGTTGCAACAGATTGTCGCGGCGAATGTCCACCATAAAAACGATGTTCGGGCGAATCTGCGCGATGTACGAAAAGCTTTGATCCGGGCCGACGACAATGAATGCGCCGCCCGCGACTTTCATCTGCCGCATCTTGCCCATCACGTGCAGGTAGGAAGATTCGTTCGAAATCAAATTGTCAGAATCGAAATAGCCGTTCGGCTCGGAGAGCTTTTCGCTAAGCTGGGCAAACTGCTCGGGCGTCAGCGCGCCTTCTGCGGGCTTGGGAGTTGTCAGAGTGCGATCAGGCTTTGCGGATTGCGATTCGGTTGCCGGTTTAGGCTGTTGTTTCTCCTGTAGCTTTTCCTGCAGGCTGGCTGGCTGGATCAGCGCGCAAAAGATCAAAATGGTTAACAACAATTTTCTTCGCATCGCATTCCTCTTCTGTAAATTGATGCGCCGGCATCCTTGCGGGTAGCCGACTGGCGAGCAATGCCCGCAAGGATGCGGACGCACCAACAGGTTTTCATTTCACGTCCCAGATCAACTCATTCGCCCAGTGATTCTTTTGCAGAAACGGCAGATATTCTTTCTCGCCGCGTACATACAGCCCAAGGAAAGCGATGCTGTAGGAATTGACGATCTGATAGGTTGTCTCCATCGAAGTGAAGTTGAACGCTTCGCCGGTCGTGGCGCGTTTGCCTTGCCCCACGCCGTCGCCAAAGCTTTTGTCGAGCTTGAATACATCCGTGAATGAATAATGACCGCCGTTCTTAAGTTCCAGCAAAAAGCCGTCTCGCGTATGTTTGGCGTAAACGCCGCGGATACGTTCGTTGCCAGCGGCTTTGATTGTGCGGTCTTCCGTACCCAGCATGTATAGCGAGGGCACGGTCAAGTTGGTGTGAGTTTCAGGCGCGCCGGACATGGCGATGACGGCTTTGAAGCGTGGGTCGGTATCGGCCACGCGAATGGCTGTCATCGAACCAAAAGACATTCCGGCGGCAACCGGTTTGGCCAAATCTAGTCTGCCGCTAAATCGGCTGTCGGCGCCGCCATTCCATAACGTCATCTGATCAAGCAAGAAGCTCATATCTTTCGGACGATCAACGGCGGAATTTTCGCGCTGATCGGTTTGGTAGATGACCGGCTTGCCTTTGATGATCGTCACGCGGGCGTTAGCTGTGTGGTCGGCTGAGACGATGATATAGCCGTGACTGGCCAGATAATCGCACCAGAAAGTATTTTGCGTTCGCGTGCCGCCGTTGCCATGCGAAAAGACCACGACCGGGAATTTGCCTTCGCGAACGCGGGCATCGCGCACCGCGAAGTTCCAGTAGCCTTCGTTGATTTCAGCCGCAGATTTTTTGTAGGCGAGTTTGAGCAACGATTCGTATTGCGGCGTCAGGCCGCCGGGAATGAAGTCTGTGAATTTGTTCTTCGGCAGACTCTTCGCATCGTCCGTCGCCGGGTACCAGATTTCAGTTACCAGGGTGCGCGACTCTTTAGTCGCGGCGTCAGTGCGGCTGGGATCAACAAAGACAGTTGTCGTCACGCCGACGGGCAGCGGCCCCATCTGAAGCGGGTCTGCAACTTTCGTTGTTGCAAACTTTGGTTGAGGTGAGGCAGCAATCGCAAAAATGATCAAATACAAAGCAAGCAAAACTTGTCGTCGGGTCTGAGTGAATTTCATCAGGGCTTCTCCTTCTCAAGCATGGTGGATTTAAGTAAACTCTCGGCGCTCGCGATTTAAGCATAGAGAACCCCACACAAACAAAACAAAACTTACGGCGAAAGAAAGAAAAGATCGCCACTCTGACGGAGGCCTGAGAAGAGATTATGCCCACAGCCGAAAAGTCATTAAATAAAGTAGCAGAAGAATCCATTGAATCTGTCCCAACGAATTCCGTTGCACCAGGAAAGAAAACGCTCGCCTTCGATATCGGCGGTTCAGGGTTAAAAGCGTCATTGCTGGACGAGAATGGCGAGATGATTACCAAACGCATGCGAATCGAGACCCCGCAGCCGTGTCCGCCTGGGGTGTTGCTGGAAAAGTTCAAGGAACTGATCGCGCAGCTTCCTGCTTTCGACCGCGTTTCGGTCGGGTTCCCAGGCGTTGTTCGCAAAGGCGTGACTTTGTCCTGCAAGAATCTGGGATCGGACGAATGGACCCGGTTCGATCTGCAAAGCGCAATTGCCGCTGCGACAGGCAAGCCAGTCCTCGTCATCAACGATGCCGATATGCAGGGCTTGGGCGCGATCAAGGGCGAAGGAGTCGAGTTGGTCATCACGCTCGGCACTGGGCTGGGCTCGGCTTTTTTTGAAGACGGCCGGTTGGCCCCGCACATCGAACTGGCGCACATCCCATTTCGCAAAGGGGAGACGTATGAAGAGCAACTTGGCAATAAAGCGTTGAAGAGCGCCGGCAAGAAAGAGTGGAATGATCGTCTGCAAAAAGCGATTGAACACTTCCGCACGCTG
>JBDSAM010000131.1:0-4679 GCA_039922135.1 Blastocatellia bacterium | reverse complement strand
TTCCGCGTAACGCAACGTCAGCAGCAGCCCGCCCAGCCCCAGCGCGCAAGCGTACAACGCCGCGAATGAATATGGTTCAATCAGATTGCCCGCCGGTTTGAAGATGCAAAAGATCACCACTGCAACGCCAGCCAGCGATGCATCAATTGGTTCCAGCAAACGCCTCGCAATGCGATAGCAGATCGCCACAATCAAGACTGAACAAAAAATCCCTGCTACGTGCAGCACGTCCAGATGTGAGCCGAAAATGTAATACAGCAGAGTATTGAAGTAGGGTGCAAACGGCGGGTATAGGTGATGAACATCACGATAGAGCAATTCGCCATTGAGCAACCTCAATGGCAAATCCATCTCGCGCCCGCTGTCGGCAATCGGCGAAGTCCACCGCCGCCATGAAACGGCGAGCATCGCAGCGAAAACCACCCAGATTGCGGATTGCGGATTAGTCGCAAGCCTCGACCTTCTTTGATCGTTCATCTGTTTCCGATTAAATTCTGATTGGTTGGCAAGAGGCGGCAGTATGCTTTTCAAATCCGCAATCCGCAATCAGTGAACCCGCAATCCGCAATCGAAAGGTTCGACAATCAAAAATGCCTGCGTTAGCATCAGCTTCCCAATACAGCAATTCCCTGATAAAGCATTTGAAGGTGGCCGCCACGCCGAGCGCGTTGAGAAGATTTACCGGTTGGATCAACCGCTACAAAAAGAGAAGGAGTAAGAACCCAAGATGTCCTACAACCACTATCGCTCACTTGCCGAATTCGACCCTGATATTTACGCCGCAATTCAGAATGAGACTCGCCGCCAGCACGAAGGCCTGGAGTTAATCGCCTCGGAAAACTTCGTCTCCGAAGCCGTGCTGGAAGCCGCAGGCTCGGTCTTTACCAACAAGTACGCCGAGGGCTATCCGGGCAAACGCTACTACGGCGGCTGCGAATTTAGCGACGTGGTAGAAAACGCCGCCATTGATCGCGCTAAACAGCTTTTCGGCGCAGAACATGTCAACGTCCAGCCGCATTCCGGCAGCCAGGCGAATATGGCTGTCTACCTGACGGCCTGTCAGCATGGGGACACAGTCTTGGGCATGGACTTGTCACACGGCGGTCATTTGACGCACGGCCATCCGCTCAACTTTTCGGGCAAGAGCTACAACGTCGTTGCCTACGGCGTGCGCAAAGACGACGAAATAATTGATTACGACCAGATGGAAGCATTGGCGAAAGAGCACAAGCCGAAGCTGCTGGTCTGCGGCGCGTCTGCCTATTCGCGCGTGATTGACTTCGAGCGCATCGCAGCCATTGCGCACGGCGTCGGCGCGCTGGTGATGGCTGACATCGCACACATCGCAGGATTGGTCGTCACCGGCTTGCATCCATCGCCGGTTCCGCATTGCGACTTTGTCACGACGACGACGCACAAAACCCTGCGTGGTCCGCGCGCCGGAATGATTCTGTGCAAAGAGCAATTTGCCAAAGACCTGGACCGCAATGTTTTCCCAGGCATTCAGGGAGGCCCGCTCGTCCACATCATTGCGGCCAAGGCCGTCGCCTTCAAAGAAGCCTTGCAGCCGGAGTTCAAAGCCTACCAGCAGCAAATCCTGAAGAATGCCAAAGCGCTGGCCGCCGCCCTCGCCGACATAGGTTTTCGTATCGTTTCCGGCAGCACCGACAATCACGTCTTTCTGGTGGATGTTTTCTCGAAAGGCATTCTGGGCAAAGACGCCGAAAAAGCGTTGGATGCCGCGCACATCACCGTCAACAAGAACACCATCCCTTTTGATACTAATCCGCCGATGAAAGCCAGCGGCGTCCGTCTGGGCACGCCCGCCGTTACCACGCGCGGGATGGGCGAAGCCGAGATGAAGCAGATTGCCAGCTTGATCGCCGAGGTGCTGCAAGCGCCGAACGACGAGGCCACGCGGCAGAATGTCATCGTCAAAGTTAAAGAACTGACCGCACGCTTCCCCCTTTACGCCAATCGGCTGAGCAACATTGGCGTGGGCGTCGGCGCAGATTGAGGAGGCAGGATGAGCGTTGCAACCAAAGAAGAAGTGATTAGCCTGATTCAAAGCCACGACGCCGAACTTAAAGCGTTCGGCGTCAAACGGCTCGGCCTGTTCGGTTCGTTCGTGCGTCGTGAGCCGACATCGGAGAGCGACGTTGACGTGCTGGTTGAATTTGCGCCGGGACAGAAAACCTTCTTGAACTTCATGGATTTAAGCTTTTTCCTGGAAGATTTGTTTGGTCGAAAGGTTGATTTGCTTACACCCGAATCGCTTAGCCAGTATTTCGGACCATACATTTTGAAGGAGGCCGAAGATGTCCCACTCAGTTCGCACGTATCTGCAGCATATTCAAAATGAGATTGAGTTCTTGAGGCGCAGCGCTGAAGACATGGATGAAAAGCGCTTTCTCGCGGATGAATTGCGAAAGCGCGCTTTTGTACGCAGCCTGGAAATCATCGGAGAAGTGATCAAGCGACTGCCGATGCCGCTGCGCGACGAATATCCGCAAACTCCTTGGCGCGCCAGCGCCGGAATGCGCGACCGATTGATTCATGGTTATGACAGTATTGATTACGAGATCGTTTGGGAGACGCTGAATGTCGCCATCCCTAAACTCGCCGAAACAATCAGCCTGATGCTTAATCGAGATGACCTGTAATCGAACCAACTTTTTCAGAGAGCATTATTTATGCCATCAACACCAGCTATTCCAATCGCAGTCACACTTCCGCCGTCAGAGTTCCCGTACAGCTTCGTCGAAGTCGTCGCCTTTCAAGGCATCTTCGATCCATCGCTCGGCTTCGCTGGCCCAAAAGGCATTGCCTATCATAGTCAGCTTGATCGGCTGGTCGTGTCGCTTTCGCCGTCGGGCTTTGATCCGGGGCGAAATCAGATTTTGAATCTGGTGGCGCGTGATGGTTCGCGAACGAGCTTCGCGCCGGGCTTTCAGGCGTTCCGTGGCATTGAATCGAAGATCGTCATCGTGCCTGAAAGCGGGCCTCCGGTAGACGCTGGCTTTACGCCGGGAGACATTTTCCTGGGGCGCGGGCCGCAGACTGAGATTTCTCATCTGTCAGCGAGCGGCGAAATTATTGCCGACATTTTTGCCCAGTTCGGCGCGGGCGGCGGTTTCTGGGGCGGGCTGGCCTTCGACACCGAAGGCGATTTCGGCGGCAGGCTGATCGCGGCGGAAGCCAACGGCAAAATCTATCTGCTCAGTCCGGATGGTTCTTCTGAAGTCTTGATTGACTTACAACGAAGGCTGGAAGGGCTGGCCGTTGCCCCGCCAACGTTCGGCCCGCATGCCAAAAACGTCATCGCTGGCGTGGAAGGTTATAACGACGACGATCCGCACGGCGGCGAAATCTTCGCCATCAGCCCTGATCGCACCAGCGTCTTGCTGGCCAATATCGGGTACGCGGCAGAAGACATTCAGTTCATCCCGCAAAACAGCGGCACGCTGTATCAAACGCAAATCTGTTTCGACCGCGAACGGGAAAACCGCTTGCTTTCTGTCAGCTCCAGCCAGTTTCTGAATCGGTTCGGGCGAATGATCATCAACAACGAACTGACTGGCGAATTGTGGGAAGTTGACTGGGACGGCGTGCGATACACGCAGCAACCGGTTGGCCGAGTGCCCGGACGCTGGTCTACCACCGGATTCAACGTGCAAGGCACTGAGTTGGAAGCAGCCGCCTTTGCCGTCCGAATGCCGCGCATTCCCAACTGGACTGAATGGAAAACAGTCCCCGGCAATTTCGCAACCGATCGCGCACCTGCAGCGGCAACAGACTCTGCTGGCGACGTCATTTTGTTTGGCAAGGGTTCAAGCGATCAGGAGATTTACTTAAATCGCCGGCAACCGCTGCAACTTTTACAGGCACCTGAAACTGGTCCAGCGGGGCCTGCCGAAGCGGCGCTACTGCCTGACCCTTCAGTCGATCCGCCTGACCAGGGCTGGCAAGGATGGGAGCCTGATCCGGCCAGCGTTACCACCCCGCACGCGCTGGCCTGTTCGCTGCACAATAATCGAATGCATGCTTTTGCCGTCAAACCGGACGGCGGCATCGTCTACAAGATTGTCACCGACGGCGGAAACTTGCAGCCCACTCAATCCTGGCAGGAAGTGCCCGGCGAAATCCTGACCAATACCAATGTAGCCTGCGCAACAGTCAATGGGCGGCTGGTGTTATGCGCGCTGGGCGAAGGGCGCAGGATCTATCTAAACGAACTGGCGCCGGGCGGGCGCTATTGGAGCGGCTGGTATCCGCTTCCTGGTGGCGGCAGCACGGATGTCACGCCGACCATCGCGTCTTTTCAGGATGAGCTGTACGTCTTCATCAAAGGGCTGACTTCCAAACGAATCCTGGTCAAAACGCGCACGCTGAATGGCGATTGGACGCCGTGGGCCGAAGTCCCCGGCGCAGGCCGCACCGAATCCGCCATTACCGCCGCTGCCACGGACGGCCAGTTGTTTATCTTCGTCAAAGGCCTTGATCGGCTGACTTACGCCAACGTAGCCAGTGAAACCGGCACCTGGAGCGGCTGGTTGCAACTACCAAACGCCATCGCAACCGATACCGTCATCGCGCCAGCAGTTGCAGGCAATCGCGTTTACCTGTTCGCCAAAGGCGTTGATACCCCACAGGTCTTCGTGCGCTCGACGTTGTGATTA
>JBDSAM010000130.1:0-9114 GCA_039922135.1 Blastocatellia bacterium | reverse complement strand
CCCTAGATACCCAACAATCGTGATTTTGTTAAATGACATTCCTGCCTCCTTGTTCTTTACTGCAACCTAATGCAGCTTATCCGCGTTTCAACCTTGTGTCAAGTATGAAACAAGATAATCTACCGACGAAACGCTTTTTCATGGACATTAGGCATGAAGTTCGAACAAGTTGAGTTCGCAATATGCCAGTCGTTTCCGCTCGAGTTATCCGGATGAACAAAGGACTTTGGGAGGATTATTACCTTATTTCAGCGAGGCTCGGCGATCTTTGGAAAAAGCTTGGCGAAGCTGAAAAAGCAGCGGATAATCTGTGCCAAGCTTTACGTTGTCCGTGTTCCAAACCGCAAGTGACGCTTTCTGCAAAGGAAACTCGCTGCGGTTACCAATCAATAAGAAGTCAAAAAAACTAGGAGACACTTATGGGTAAGATCAACGTGGGACGTGTCCTGCTCGGCGGTTTGCTGGCAGGCGTAGTTTTGAACATCGGAGAATTTCTGCTCAATGAAGTGGTGTTGGGCGAAGCGATGAAACAAGACTTCACCAGGCTCAACCTGGTGCCGCCCGGGACGCCCTTCATTGCCAAAGCGGTCACGATCACTTTTCTGCTCGGCATCGTCATCGTCTATTTGTACGCGGCGATTCGGCCTCGCTTCGGAGCCGGGATAAAGACAGCCGTCTGTGCAGGATTGATCGCTTGGTTTTTCGTCTATCTGTACGCCGGATACTTATACCAAGCCATGGGGGTTGTTTCGCCGAAGCCTTTCGTGATCGGGATGGTCTGGGGCATCGTCGAATACTCCCTCGGCGCGATCGCTGGCGCGTGGCTGTATAAAGAAGAGTAGGCCGATTCAGCCGGATCGCGGGCCGGTCGTCCGCGATCCAAGCAACAAACAAGGAGAACTTTAATGGCACGAGTAGCACATTTTGAAATTCACGCGGACGACCCGCAGCGAGCAATCAACTTTTACAGCACACTGTTCGGATGGGAGTTCAACCAATGGGGCGATCAGGAATATTGGCTGATCAAGACCGGCCCCGCCGAAGAACGGGGCATAGACGGCGGATTGCTAAAACGGCGCGGTGAACGTCCACAAGTTGGACAAGCCGTCAACGCCTACGTCTGCACTGTAGTTGTTGAATCACTCGACGAAATAATCATAGCGGTGGACGCGCAAGGCGGTCACGTCGCCCTGGCCAAAATACCTGTCCCAACGGTCGGCTGGCTGGCCTACTTCACCGACCCTGAAGGCAATATTTTCGGTGTGATGCAAAACGATGCTAGCGCCCAATAAAAGCGTGGCGCAGCTTTATCTCAGAAGCAGAAAAAAAATAACGCGGAGAAGAACTTCGCTTTCAATGCCGGAAGTTTTGCCAGATGGCTATTACAGATCATACAAATCCTGGCAATGACCCAGCGGCGCTCTCTCCCGTTGCCAGTCTATAGTTGAAGAACTGAATCATTAAAGTTGCCGCAGCAGTTGCACAAACTGCGATTATCGGCAAAATTCCCCCGCTTATCCAAGCTTTACCCAATCCTACTCCTGACAGGAGATTCATTTCGTGAACAACTGGACGCAAGTTTATGACCCGCTGAATTCGTGGCCGCTTTCAACGGCAATCTCAGCTTTGCCCGTGCTGACATTGCTTTTTGTGCTGGTCGTGTTGAAAAAACGCGTGTGGGTGGCAGCGTTGTGCGGGCTGCTGGCGGCGGTCGTACTGGCGCTGCTTGTCTTCAAGATGCCGCCGTTACTGGTTGTGGCGTCCGCCGGACATGGATTCATCTTCGGCATGATCCGCATCGCCTGGATCATTGTGGCTTCGATCTTTCTGTACAACATCGCTTGCGAGACTGGGCAGTTCGAAGTGATGAAACAATCCATCGCCGGATTGTCTTCGGACAAACGTTTGCAGTTGGTGTTGATCGCCTTTTGCTTCGGCGCTTTTTTGGAAGGCACGGGCGGCGGGGGCGCGCCTGTGGCGATTGCCGGTTCGTTTCTTATCGGGCTGGGCTTTCCTCCGTTCCAGGCGGCGACGCTGTGTCTGATCGCCAACACCGCGCCTGTGGCGTGGGGCGGCGTAGGCAATCCGATTCGCGTGCTGGCGGCGGTGACCGGCTTGCCAGAAATGCAGTTCAGCGCGATGGCCGGGCGCATTCTGCCGCCGCTGTCGCTGATTTTGCCAATGTGGCTGGTGCGCAGCATGGTCAGTTGGCGCGAAACAGTAGAGGTTTGGCCCGCGCTGTTGGTCAGTGGATTGTCGTTCGCTTCGATGCAGTTTTACTGGTCGAACTATCAGGAGTCGGGGTTGGTGGATGTTATCTCGGCGGTCTTTTCGCTGCTGGTGATGGTCGTGTTTCTGAAGTTCTGGCGGCCTGCAAACGAGATGAAGCTTGAAGGTGCAATCAGTTCCGATTCCCACGCGTCACATTCTATCCTGACAGTCCTGAAGGGTTGGTCGCCATTTATTCTGGCTTCTGTCCTGATCTTCATCACCGGTTACCCAAAGATCAATAAATATCTGCTGTTCGACTCGCTGAAAATTCCGATGCCCTGGCTGCACAATGCCGTGCTGAAAGTCCCACCCGTCGCACCAATTCCCACGCCGGAAGCGGCCATCATTGACTGGAACTTCATAGGCATTCCAGGCACGGCGGTTTTTGTCGGGGCACTGCTCTCGGCTGTGTTTTTGGGAATGTCCCTGACGCGGGCGCTGCGGATTTTTGGACAGACATTAGTCCAAATGATCCCGTCATTGTTGGCCATCAGCTTTATGGTCGGGCTGGCGTATCTAACGCGCTACTGCGGGATGGACACGATTATGGGCCTCAGCTTGACCGGTACGGGATGGATGTTCCCATTCTTCGGCACGCTGCTGGGCTGGTTGGGCGTGGCCTTGACCGGAACAGATGCCGGGTCGAATGCTTTGTTCGGCAATTTGCAAAAAGTCACGGCAGAGCAATTGGGCTTGAGTCCGATTCTAATGGGCGCGGCCAATTCTGCGGGCGGGGTCATGGGCAAGATGATAGATGCGCAATCCATCGTTGTGTCTAGCAGCGCCACGATGCAGACAGGCAACGAAGCCGCCATCTTCAAAGCCGTCTTCAAACACAGTATTGTGCTGGCATCAATCGTGGGAGTGATCGTAATGATTTATGCGTACGTGCTGCCGTGGCTCATCCCGCGATAATGTTTGGGAGTGTCTACAATTCACCAGCCGCGAGTACGATGGGAGTCAGCGATTGTCTATTCGCGGAGTCCTTTCCGTTCACGCTGACGCGGTATCGTGCCGGCCTTTGAGTTACAGCAGCATGGCTTTGACTTCCAGATACTCTTCCAACCCATACTTGCCCAGTTCGCGGCCATTGCCTGATTGTTTGTAGCCGCCGAATGGAACCAGCGGATTGAAGCCGCCGCCGTTAATCTCGACCTGGCCTGTGCGCAAGCGGCGCGCGACGCGTTTGGCGCGCTCTTCGTCGGCGGACCAGACGCCGCCCGCCAAACCGTAGATCGTATCGTTGGCAATGTGCACGGCGTCGTCTTCGTCTTCGTAGGGGATGATCGAAAGCACCGGGCCAAATATTTCTTCCCGCGCGATGGTCATCTGGTTATTGACGTTGGCAAAGACTGTCGGGCGCACGAAGTAGCCTTTCTCCAACCCCTCAGGACGATCAGCGCCGCCCGCGACAAGCTGAGCGCCTTCTTCAATGCCCTTCTTGATGTAGCCGACAACCCGTTCGCGCTGCGTGGCTGAAACCAGGGGGCCAAGTTTCGCTTTGCCTTCGGTCGGATCGCCGACGGTGAAACCCTCGGCGACTTTTTTGGCGATGGCAACGGCTTCATCGTGGCGCGAGCGTGGAACTAGCATGCGCGTTAATGCTGAACAGGTCTGGCCTGAATTGAAGTAGCACGCGCCGACGCCGCTCTTGACGGCTTTCTCGAAGTTTGCATCGTCCAGAATGATATTGGCGGATTTGCCGCCGAGTTCCAGCGAAACGCGCTTGACCGTGTTTGCCGCCAGTTCGCTGACGCGCTTACCCGCGCGCGTCGAACCGGTGAACGAAACCATATCCACATCCGGGTGCGACGCGATAGCTTCGCCAACCACTGGGCCGTAGCCCGTCACCAGATTGAACACACCCGCGGGCAATCCGATGTCATCAATGATTTCAGCCAGCACGAAAGCGGTCAGCGGCGCGACTTCGCTCGGCTTCAAAACAACCGTGCAACCGGCGGCCAAGGCGGGCGCGACTTTGGCGACGACTTGATGCAGCGGGAAGTTCCAGGGCGTGATGCAGCCGACCACGCCCACAGGCTCTTTGACCACCAGCGCCTTGCCGATGGTCTCTTCAAACTGAAACTCCGAAAGCAACTGCGCATACGATCCCATGACCATCGCGGGCATCCCGGCCTGCACGGCCGTCGCCAGTGGCAGCGGCATCCCGACTTCGGCGGCGATGAGCGCGGCAATCTCGTTCTTCATCAGGTTGAGCTTGTCGGCGATCAGTTGCAGATAGCGTTTGCGCTCGTCAACCGAAGTCGTTGACCATGTTTCAAACGCGGCTTTGGCGGCGGCGACGGCGGCGGTAACGTCTTCGGCAGTGCCTTCGGGAATGCGACCCATCACCTCTTCGGTGGTTGAGTTGATGACGTCAATTGAGCCGGTTCCGGTAGGTTTCGCCCATTGGCCGTTGATGTAAAGTTGATCGTGAATTTTCTGGTCTGTTTTTGCGGCTATTTCCATTTTGTCCCTCACTGAATAAGTTCTTTTGCGCGAGTATCGGTAAGCTTCTGTAACCCGTCAAGCCGCTTATTCCCGATTGATTAGGCTGGCCACGAAGCCCGCGCCGAAACCATTGTCAATATTGACGACCGTCACGTTCGATGCGCAGGAATTGAGCATCCCCAGCAGCGCCGCCACGCCGCCGAAGCTCGCGCCGTAACCGATGCTGGTCGGCACGGCGATGACCGGCACGGCAACCAATCCGCCGACGACCGATGGCAACGCACCTTCCATGCCCGCGACGCAAACAATCACTTTGGCCGATTGCAGTAATTCGCGGCGGCTCAGAACGCGATGAATTCCGGCCACGCCGACATCGAACAGCCGTTCGATTCGATTGCCCATAATTTCAGCGGTAATGGCTGCTTCGTCGGCAACGGGAATGTCCGAAGTTCCGGCAGTGACGATGGCAATTACGCCGCGCCCGCGAACCGTCTGGTCGCGCCGAACAGAAATCGCACTGCAAGCGTCGTGAAAAACAGCATCGCTGGCCATCTGCCTGACTTGCTCAAAGGCCTCGCGGTTCGTGCGCGTGACCAGCAAGTTGGAGGACTGTTCGAGCAGCTTGGCCGCGATGCCCGCCACCTGCTCCGGCGTCTTACCCTGACCGAAGATGACTTCGGGGAAACCCTGCCGGATGGCGCGGTGATGATCTACATTGGCGTAGCCCAAATCCTCGAATGGCAAGCGGCGCAAATCCTCCACCGCCTGATCCAGGCTGATCGCGCCCGCTTTGAACTTCGCCAACAATTCTTCAAGATGTTTTTGATCCATAATTCATGTAACCGCTTCGTGACACAATCGTCACGCAAGTTTTGTAGCTTTGAATAGAGGAGATGGGCAGTTATAGCGGTCGGAACGCTTGCTTGACAAGCTTTCCGAGCGGCTCCTATATTGGCCGCCTTGTTAAGCACGTGTCCACGCCAATGAAAACAATCACCATCGGAATTACTGGAGCGAGCGGTTCGATCTACGCACAACGCCTGCTCGCCCGGCTCAACGACAGCACGGAAGTCGCGCGTGTTAATCTGGTTATTTCGCAGGCCGGCGTGCGCGTGGTGGGCGAAGAGCTGGGATTAAAAGTCGCCGGAACCGATCCTCGCGTTGTGCGCGAGTTGGTTGGGAAAGATTCCGATAAGGTGATAGTTCATGCGGCCAGCGACATCGGTGCCAGCATCGCCAGCGGTTCTTACCTGAGCGATGCCATGATAGTCGTGCCGTGCAGCATGGGATCGCTGGCAGCCATCGCCAGCGGCATCACGCGGGACCTGATTCATCGCGCTGCTGATGTAATGCTCAAAGAGAATCGCCCCTTGATTTTGATTCCGCGCGAAACTCCGCTTAACGTCATTCATCTGGAAAATATGCTGAAGCTGGCGCGAATGGGGGTGCGCATCGTTCCGGCCATGCCCAGCTTTTATCACATGCCTAAAACGATTGATGATCTTGTCGAACACTTCACGCATCGCCTGCTTGATCATCTGGGCGTTGGCCACGAGCAGCAGACACGATGGGAAGGAAGCCAAAGAAGGTGAGGTTATGCTTCGCAGTCTGAAGACCACTCTGGAAATGATCAAGATCGAGCATACGCTCTTTGCTTTGCCGTTTGCGTTTTTGGGAGCGGTGCTGGCGGCGAACGGTTTGCCAACGGGACGGCAGATTTTCTGGATCGTTGTGGCGATGATCGGCGCGCGGTCAGCGGCAATGGCGTTCAATCGGCTGGTGGATCGCCGGTTCGACGCGGCAAATCCGCGCACCGTTACGCGCGCGATTCCCGCCGGATTGCTGAGCGTGCAGTTTGTTGCTGCCTTTACCATTGCTTCGGCAGCGATCTTCTTTCTGGCAGCGGCGATGCTGAATCGGCTGACACTGATCTTATCGCCCATTGCCATTGGTTCAGTCCTCTTTTACTCGTACACGAAGCGGTTCACTTCATTGTCGCATCTGGCGCTTGGATGGGCGCTTTCGATTGCTCCGACTGGCGCGTGGATAGCCGTGCGGGGAGCAATTGATTCGCCGGTGCCGCTGTTATTGAGTTTGGCCGTGATGTTGTGGACGGCGGGCTTTGACATTATTTATGCCTGTCAGGATCGGGACTTCGATGCCGAAACCGGATTGAATTCGATTCCGCAAAAAATTGGCATTGCTCGCGCACTGTGGATTTCACGATGCCTGCACGCGGCGATGTTTGTTGTGCTGGTAATTGTCTATTTTCTGACCGGATTGCACTGGATCGGGTTGCTGGGCATTGTTGCGACCGCGGGCTTGCTGGTCTATCAGCATCGGCTGGTGCGCGCGGATGATCTGTCGCGATTAAACATGGCATTCTTCAATACGAACGCTTATGTCAGTGTCATCTTGTTCGTAACGATTGCGGCGGATGTATTTCTGCTGAAATAAGGTCCTGCGATGAAAACCGCGCTGAAGAGAATCTGTCTGCTTCTTGTCGTCCTGCCGGTTATGACAATTGCCGCCAGTACGCAGGACGAACGTGGGCATTACTACGTGCCGATGCGCGAAGTCGAGATGGAGATCAAGGATTTCAACTTCGCCACGCTGGGCGGTCAGGCAATCAAATTGAGTGACGCGGTTAAAGGTAAGAAGCTAGTACTCATTCATTATTTTGCTGCGTGGTGCCACAACTCGAACTTCGACGTGGAAACGATGAAGGAGCTTTACGAGAAGTACAAAGATCGCGGCTTTCTGGTCATTGGCGTCTGCGAATATTCGAAGCCGGACGAACTGCGTGAGTTCATTGAAAAGCACAAGCCGACTTACCCGATCTGCATGGAAGGCGACGGGAAGATGAAAGACCGCACCGGCACGACGCATTACACTTATCGCAACCAGATTGACGATAACCGCCACTGGGGCACGCCGCTTAATCTATTGATTGACGCCGACGATGTGGCGAAGCGCAGAGACATTGTTGTTGGCCGCGTGCGCATCGCCGCTGGTGAAGTCATCAAATCGGAATTTGAGGAATTGATCCGGGAGAGACTCTCTCAAAAATAGTTTGGAGCAATTATGCTGAATAATTTCTTGCTTGATCCCAAACTTGGCCCCGTCGCCGAAAAGGTGATGGCCGATGAGCGGCTGAGTTTTGAAGATGGAATGGCGCTCTTTCGCAGCAACGATTTGCACGGCGTGGGCCGTTTGGCCGACATCGTGCGCCGCCGCAAACATGGCGTAAAGACATACTTCAACGTAAATCGCCACCTGAACCCGACCAATTACTGTTACGCCGATTGCAAATTCTGCGGCTTTTTCGTCAAACATAACCAGGAAGGCGGATACACGCATAGCCTGGAAGAATCATTAAAAGTCGCGCGCGAAGCCACGGAACAGGGCGCGACCGAACTGCACATCGTCGGCGGGTTAAACACGCGGCTGCCCTTTTCCTACTACACCGACCTGCTTTCAACGCTCAAACGCGAATATCCTAAGCTACACCTGAAAGCTTTTACGATGGTCGAGCTAGACTTCTTCGCCAAGTTTTACAAGATGTCGGACGAAGAGGTAATCCAGAAACTGCATAAGGCCGGAATGGATTCATGTCCTGGCGGCGGCGCTGAAGTCTTCGCCGAAGAGACGCGCGCTAAAGTTTGCACGCACAAAACCGATGGCCAGCGCTGGCTTGATATGGCTGGCAAGGTTCACAAAACCGGAATCAAAACCAACGCCACGATGCTTTACGGTCACATTGAAACCACCGAAGATCGCATTGACCACTTCGTCCGCTTGCGCCAGCAGCAGGACAAATCGGGCGGCTTCCAATGCTTCATCCCGCTGGCTTTCTATCCGCCGGGAACGCAACTGTCGCATCTGCCCGGCCCGTCCGGCATTGACAGTTTGAAGGTCATCGCCGTTTCTCGCCTGATGCTGGACAACCTTGATCACATCAAAGCCTACTGGGTTATGCTGGGCAAAAAGCTGGCGCAGACAGCCCTGCATTTCGGCGCGAACGATTTCGACGGCACGATCTCAAATGGCGGCGAATTGATGGAGTCTTATCTGGTCGAAGCCAAAAACGAGAACGAAGCATCGAAAGACGAAATCATCCGGCTGATCAACGAAGCAGGCTTTGATGCCGTCGAACGTGACACGCTTTATCGTCCGCTGCGGGCATTCGCAGCGGCATAATCAACAAAAAATGCTTACCAAAGAACAAGCCATCCAATTGTTGCGGGAAAACTATCCGCATCTTGTCGCAGAATATGGCGTTAAAAGGATAGGCCTGTTCGGTTCATATGCTAAAGGGTCGCCAAAGGAGCAGAGCGACGTTGACGTGATAGTGGAGTTCGAGCGGCCAATTGGTCTCAAGTTCATAGAGTT
>JBDSAM010000129.1:0-3844 GCA_039922135.1 Blastocatellia bacterium | reverse complement strand
GGCAGCGTCAAAGAGCTGCTGGTTATTCTCAAGGCCGACGTGCAAGGCTCGGTCGAAGTGCTCAAGGACACCCTCACGAAGCTTTCCACCGACAAGGTCAAAGTCCGCCTCATCCGCGCTGGCGTCGGTGCGATCACTTACGACGACGTGCTGATGGCCAGCGCCTCGCAGGCCACCGACACCGGCGCGGCAACGGTTATCATCGGCTTCAACGTGCGCCCCGAATCGCGCGCCGACGACATTGCCAAACAGGAAGAGGTGGACATTCGCCTGCACTCGATCATATATAAAGTCGAAGAAGAGATTCGCAACGCGATGCTCGGCCTGATGGACGCGACCGACAAGGAGACTGTCATCGGCAAAGCCGAAGTCCGCGACATTATCCGCGTCCCGAGGATTGGTTCTATCGCCGGCTGTCTGGTCATCAACGGTATGATCAAGCGTACGGCCCAGGCCCGCCTGATTCGCAATAACGTGGTGATCTTCGAATCGTCCATCGGCTCCTTGCGACGTTTCAAAGACGACGTGTCCGAAGTCCAACAGAATTACGAATGCGGCATTACCATTGATCGCTTCAATGATTACAAGCTTGGCGACGTCGTCGAAGCATTCCTCATTGAAAAGATCGCGCCGACTCATTTGTAGAAATCAGAAGGCAAAAGGCAGAAGGGCAAAAGACAAAAAATCCAGATCGTTTTTGCAGTTTCGGGATAAAACAGTTTTTGTGTTTGAGCTTCTGCCTTTTGATTTTAGTTATGCAGCATCGCCCTGTCAGATTAGCTCAGGAGCTGAAGTCGGAGATCAGCACGATTATTACGCGCGAACTGCCGCATCAACGGTTGGGTTTTCTGACGATTACCGACGTCAAGGTCAGCCCTGATCTGCGCTATGCCCGCGTCTTCGTCAGCGTTCTCGGCTCCGGGGTGGACAAGGCAGAAACCCTCATCACGCTCAATAAGGAAAAGGCATTCATCCGGCATTTGATTGGTCGGCGCTTCCGCTTGCGCCACACGCCGGAAATTACATTCGTGTACGACGAAACGGTCGAGCACGCCGATCATATGATGCGCCTGATGGACGACATCAAGATGGAAGACATTAAGGAGTTACCGGAAGAAGAGTAATTGCGGATTGCGGCCCCCGTTGAGTGCGGATTGCCGATGAAAGAGCTTACATTCTTTCATCGGCAATGCGCACAACGCAATATTTAGAGTACGTCAGTGTTTGCCACGCAAATCCGCAATCCTCAATCCGCAATAAAAGATGTTAGGCCAAGTCATCGAACTAATTGAAAAGCAGGAACGTTTTGCCATTACTTCGCACATCCGCCCGGATGGCGACAGTCTGGGGTCGTCACTGGCGCTGTGCTGGATCCTGCGCGGGTTAAAGAAGGATGCGGAAGTCATTATGTGCGACAACGTGCCGCACTCTTACATGAAGCTGCCCGGCGCAGGCGACGTTCGCGTGGTCAAAGACATTGACCGTGAATACGACGCCGTCTTTGTTATCGAATGCAGCGATGTAACGCGGCCCGGTTTGCCCAGCCTGAAAGATCAGTTCGTCGTGAACATTGATCACCATTCAACGACTTTACTGTTTGGAGACGTGAACTGGATTGATTCAACGGCGGCAGCGGTGGGCGAAATGATTTACAACCTGGCCAAGGCCATCGGCGCAAGGATCAACCCTGAGATTGCCGGTTGCGTGTACGCCGCCCTGCTGACAGACACCGGCTCGTTCCATTTTTCCAACACAACCGAACGCACCTTCAAAATAGCCAGCGACCTGGTCAAACACGGCGCGCAACCGGCCAAGCTCTCACAAGCCATTTTCTACAACTACCCTTACGCCAAGATTCGTTTGGTCGGCGAAGTGCTCTCGACGCTGCGCCGCGACGAATCGGGCCGCATCGCCTGGATCACGATGTCCAAAGATGCAATGGAAACCAGTGGCGCAAGCGAAGACGATTCCGACGGCATCATCACCTATCCATTGACAGTCGGCGATGTCGAAGCCGTAGCGTTCTTCCGTGAATTGGCAAACTCAACCTATCGCATCAGCTTGCGATCAAAGAACCGCGTCAATGTTGCGCGTGTCGCCGAACACTTCGGAGGCGGCGGACATGCCAACGCCGCAGGCTTCACGATCAAAGCCGACTACGACGAGCTGAGCCGCGAAGTGATCGCCAGGCTCAAAGAGGCCGTCGCCAACGCCCCCGCCATCAACGGGCGCGAAATCAAACCTAGATAACAAAACAAAACTGCCCTTTTTGCAGCCGATGGGTGTCAGCGCATGGACTACTTGTTTCTCTTCGTTCTCATGCTGTTATTGGCTGCGACCATCGCGGTCATCGTGTTGATCTACCGTTACGCCTGGCTCAAAGCGCGAATGCCCGTGCTGGTGCAGCGGGAATTCAATCGGTGGAAAGGTGCTGCTGAGTTCGAAATGCAGGAGCGCATTCGCGACCGCGTCCAGCAATGGCGTGACCGCGAAGCGCAAACCATTTTGGCCGATGCGCAGCGCGATGCGATGGCCCGGGCACATCAGCTTTTTAGAGATTGGTGCCAGCAGGAAATGGTAAATCTTCGCCGCGAACAGCGGGATTTGGCCGAGCGCGAGGCCCAGCAGCAACTCGCTGAATGGAAGCAGAAGCAGGAACAGGCAATCCGCCAGGACGCCATCCAACGCAGTCAATCGGTAACCACTGGCAAAATCGTTGAACACCTGGTCCCGCACCTTCCCAACTTCAACTTCAATCCGAAGGACGCGCGCTTCCTCGGCAGCCCCGTGGACTTCGTCGTCTTTGATGGGCTAAATGATGACGAGGAAGACCAAATCCGCAACGTTGTTTTTATCGAGGTCAAAACCGGAATGTCAGCCTTAACACGCCGGGAACGATTGGTGCGCGATGCGATCAAGGCCGGTCGTGTCCGCTGGGTTGAATGGCATGCCAGTCGTGAATTACAGAATTCAGCGTTGGTTACGCCGGGCCTGTTCGAGTAACTGCCGTAAAAAAGAATACAGCTTTTCGCTCGCCGCCTCTTGCTCCTCTTTGCTCTGAGGAGTAACATCCACCAGTCACTTAGCATAACCAACGGCCACAACACAAAACTTAATTACAGCCTAGGAGGTCAGCCATGACACCTTTTGCCATCGCCCTTTGCACAGCCCTTTGTTTTACTGTGCCCGGAGTCCATTTCAACTTTGCCGACGATCTCGACCACGTCAGTTTTGAAGGCGGCGTAAACGACGCCACCGGCAATGCCATTGCCGGTGCGCACGTCTTCGTCAGGCACGCAGCCAGCAACAACGAACGAACAATGCTCACCAATCAGGAGGGCCGCTATCGTTTCGGTTCGCTCGTACCGGGAGACTATGAATTTCGCGTAGAAGCTGAAAACTTCCAGACCGTGAAGGTCGGGAAAATCAATGCCATTGCGGGCGCAAACATCCGCCGCGACTTTCGACTCGTGCCCGCCGCCCTCACCGAACAAACGACAATCAATGCCGAAGCCAGCCAACCGCTAATTGATACATCGCGTACAGTCGTCGGTGGGACGATCACGAGACAAGAGATTGATGCCTTGCCAACCGAAACGCGCAACCCGCTTGATCTGGTCTACACGCTGGCGGGCACGTCGTCGCCTGTGCTGACTGAGAAAGACCTGGCCGAAGGCGACCGCAAGGACAGCTTCCGCCGCACGCCTGAAGAAGCGGGCATTTTCAGCCTGACAGGTGGCACGCCGTTCTCCAATAACCTAACTATCGAAGGACTCGACAACAACGATGACCGCGCGGCCCGCGAGCGCTTCCTGCCATCAACGCATGCGGTCGAAGAAGTTCA
>JBDSAM010000128.1:0-14670 GCA_039922135.1 Blastocatellia bacterium | reverse complement strand
TGTGCAGTTCGCCCGTGTGCAGGTTGAGCGCGAAGATTACCCAGCCCGATCCGCCAGCCAAACCGGCGGCAGTCTTCCTGAACTCGGCTTCCCATTGTTCGTAACTGCCCCAGGCCGTTTTGACCGCGCTCAAAACATCGCCGCCCGCTTTGCCATCCCCGCCCAGATTGGCGAAATAGAACTCGTGCAGAACGACGGAGCCTGTACGAACAAGCTCTTCGCGTTTCAAGTCGGCGTAAATGTAACCGGGCAATTCCTTGTCGGCGATCATCGCCGCCAGTCGCTTTTCAACGGTATTCAATGCTCCGACCGCGCCGGTGTAGTTGTTCTCGTGATGCGAGCGGATCAGTTTTTCCGAAATGCCTTTGAGCTTTGCAGGATCGAACGGCAGCGGTTTCGGTTGATGTTGTCCAGCGAAGACTTTGGCGGGTGCTGGTGATATTTGCGTTGTGGTTTGCGCTTCGGCCAATCCGGTCAGCGCCATACCAGCGCCTCCGGCCATCAGCGTTTCCATCGCTTCGCGTCTTGAAATCATGATTTTCCTCCCTGTGGTTGTTGATGTTCATTTTTGTTCCCACGTGTAGTTCGTCGGTGCAGCAGGCGGCAATAATATCGCCTGCTGCGAAATCGCCAAAGACTTCGACCAGATCAATCCATCTGACGTCCATCTGACGTCCATCTGACGTCCATCTGACGTCCATCTGACGTTCATCGAAGTGCCGCGGTTGACCTCCGCCCACTCCGTTACTCCTTTACGAACGCGATGACAAAGTGCGCTCAGTGGTAGTGGCAATCGCGGTTGGATATATGAGCAACAATAACTTCCACCAAAGTTTTCAGTTTGGTTGAATCCCGAATGCGGCTCGTTTATGGCCACGGATTTTCGCCAGCAGATTGAGGAATCGTTTCGTCAAGCCATATTTGTGATTTAGCAGTCCGTCCGCTCGGCGCGCTTCGGCATCGTCAAGTTCGCGCGCGATGGCATCCACCCACTCGCCTTTCACATTGCCGCGCATATCGCACGGCGCGATACGAACGCGAGGATTGTTACGAATGCGCATCACCTTGTACGACTTCGCTACCGTGTAGAAATAGAGCGTCCCATCTTTTTCTACAAACCAGAGCGGCGTGTGGACGCCCTGGCCGTTCTTGCGAAAACTTTCCAGGTTTAAATATTTCTGCCCAGCGAACTGGGCGAGTTTATCGCCGGTCATCGTTGTTTCTCCTTCCAATTGTGAGTCCTGGTATATCAGGTGTGGTGACGGTTAATGCCGCCGCATCGTAGCACTGGTTGTTTTCGCGTGCTATAACCGCCACGTTTTCCAACCAATCCAACATCATTTTCAGGTGTTCTGATGAAAAAGCGGATTCTTTTACTACTCGTTTTATCGCTATTGCCAGCGACCATTGCCTGGTCACGGCAGCCATCCATTCAACCATCTTCAATTCTACTATCAGGCGGAGTTGTGATTGATGGGGCGGGCACAAAACGGCGTTTGGCCGATGTGCGCATTGTTGGCGATCGAATCAAAGACATTGGCAGGCTAAAGCCTCAATCCGGCGAACAGGTGATTGATGCGAAAGGATTGATCGTCGCGCCAGGGGTCATTGACGTTCATAACCATTCAGAACAGGGGCTGTTAAGAGAGCCGGATGCAAAGAGCCAGGTGTTGCAGGGAATCACAACGCTGGCCATTGGGCCGGATGGCGGTTCGCCATTTCCAATCGCCGATTATCTAACGCGGCTGGAGAAACAACAGGCGGCGGTCAATGTGATTACCTTCATTGGCCATGCCACCGTGCGCAGGCGTGTGATGGGAGAAGACACCAAACGCGCGGCAACTGCTGGCGAGATCGCGAAGATGGCCGAATTGGTTGAACAGGGAATGCGCGACGGTGCAGTTGGGCTTTCAACCGGGCTTGAATACGACATTGGCAACCCGGCAACGACCGAAGAAGTAATTGCGCTGGCCAGCGTCGCGGCAAAGTACAGCGGGATTTATATGAGCCACGTGCGCGACGAAGCCGACTTGGCGTTCGACGCTTTTCGCGAAGCCATTCGCATTGGACGCGAAGCGAAATTGCCGGTGCAGATTTCACATATCAAACTCGGCACGGTCGGCGTGTGGAATAAGGCTGGCGAGGTCGTGAAGCTGATTGAAGCGGCACGGCGCGAGGGCCTGGATATAACAGCGGATTGTTACCCTTACGATGCGTGGGCTTCGACCATCACTGTGCTGGTGCCCTCGCGGCGGCACGGCGATCCGGTAGCGGTCAAAAGGGGACTGGATGATGTAGGCGGCGGCCGCAATGTGCTGATCACAAGTTGCGCTGCACACCGTGATTACCAGGGCAAGACGCTTGACGAAATTGCGAAGGCTACAGGCAGGATGGCAGTGGAGGTTTACATCCAGATTGTGAAAGACGGGGGAGCAGGAGTGGTCTGCAAATCCATGGTCGAGTCCGATATCAAAACCTTTTACCAACGGCCCTGGATAATGGTTGCCAGCGACGGCGGTATCGGTTCGCGGCATCCGCGCGGCGCGGGCACCTTTCCACGCGTGCTGGGACGTTACGTGCGTGAACAAAAATGGCTCAGTCTAGAAGAGGCGATTCGCAAGATGAGTTCATTCCCGGCGCAGAGACTTGGCTTGCGTGATCGCGGAATTCTCAAGGCGGGAATGAAAGCTGATGTGGTTGTATTTGATCCAAATCAGGTGGTGGATCGGTCAACAATGACTCAACCGGAGCTTGAACCAGTCGGCATCAGGTACGTTTTGGTGAATGGCCGGTTGGTCGTGAATGAAGGTCAGGCGACGGGCGAACGCGTGGGCGCAGTCTTGCGGCACAGGGTGATGGCGAAGGAGGGACAATGAAGTTTCGCGCGAGCTTCAAGTTATGCTTTACGAATAGCCTTTATCGCGAAAAACCAGCAGGTAAAGTCCAGCACCGATGAACGGGATCAACAAAATGATCACTAGCAGAACAATCTTAGTCGCCCAGTCGCGTCTTGAGTTCATAAGGTCAGTGATCGCGAAAATATCCAGAATTGCGGCAATCACCCATAATAGCGTTCCCATCATTCGATCCTCCAATATTACCGGAATAATTATAACGGCGCGGTTTTGAAACCGCGCCGTCGCAGCCACCCGCCTTACGAAGTGCTTGGCTGACCGGTTCCTCGATAAGAGTTTTGAAACCTAGCCGCCGAGTTTTGATCGAACCAGTTGATTGACGACCTTGCCATCCAGCATTTGTCCAGCGGCTTTGGCCATCACGGCCTTCATAACGTTACCCAAATCTTTCATTGAACTGGCCCCGGTTTCAGCGATAGCTTCTTCCACGATCTTTGCAATGGTCGCTTCATCCATTGCGGCGGGCAGATATGCTTCAATGAATTTGATCTCGGAGGCTTCTTTCTCCGCCAGTTCCGGACGTCCGCCTTGCTCGAATTGCTCAACGCTATCGCGGCGTTGTTTGACCAGCATTTGCAGGACCTTGATGGCTTCAGCGTCGTCAATCGTTGCCTCCGGATTGTTGGCCTTGCCTTTCTTCTCAATCTCGAAATTCATCAGCGCAGTCTTGACCATCCGCAGAGTCGAAAGCTTCTCGGCCTCTTTGTTCTTCATTGCGGCGGTGATGTCCTGGTTGATGCGTTGAATGAAACTCATTGCCTTGCTCCTGTAATAATGGTTTGATCGAATGCGACAAGGTTATAAGTTGCAGGCGTGTAGCTGTCAAACGCTTGTCTGTGGCTATGTTGCGCGCTCATGTGAAATTTGTTAGTCTGCGCCCGCCTAATCGCAATTTGATCGCAAGCAAGCGAAAGTGGCGGAACTTGGTAGACGCACCAGACTTAGGATCTGGCGCCGCGAGGCGTGGGGGTTCGAGTCCCCCCTTTCGCATCGAAGCTGCAATCCGTTCCCTACCTCAATTCATTCGCAGCCTGCCCGCGTTTATAGCCTTTGAGTATTTCGCTATAAGGCTTGATCAGCGTCGGCAGAACTCATCATTATTGGCAAGTTGAGGCATCAGTAAACACTCAAAGAAAGGTGCATTGAAAGTTGAAACTTGACGTAGTCGTCACCGACGTTTCCCAAGTTAAGAAGGATCTGGCTGTTGAAGTCGCGGCGGAAGAGGTCAAAGCTGAGTACGAAAAGGCTTATGACGCTTATGTTCGCCATGCGAAAGTGCCTGGCTTTCGCCCTGGTCGCGTCCCACGGGGCGTGATCAAGCAGCGGTTCAGCAAAGAGGTCAAGGACGAAGTAATCGGTCAGTTGCTGCCGCATGCACTGGAGCACGCCATCACTGACAAGAAGCTGCGCTTTGTCGGCGAACCGCATATTGAAGATATTTCGGTTAATGAAGGCGGGCCGCTCAAATTCAAAGCCAGCATTGAAGTCTTGCCGGAAATCGAGCTTAAAGAATACAAGGGGCTGAAAGCCACTAAGCAGGTGGAGCGCGTCACCGGCGAGGATGTCGAGCGTGTGATTGAACAGTGGCGCGAGAACGCCGCGGAACTGGTGCCCGTTGAAGATCGTCCATCGCAAGATGGCGATTTTGTCTCAGTCAACCTTGTCGGCAAATACGTTGACCCGCAGGGCCTACATGAGCAAGAAGATCTAACAGCAGATAATGTGGAGATTGAAATCAACGGCCCGGGTACGCAGTCGGAATTCAGCGACAACCTGCGCGGGATAAAGGCCGATGATGTGCGCGAGTTTCGCGTTATTTACCCCGAGGATTTCGGGTCTAAGGGACTGGCGGGTAAAACGCTCAATTTCACGGCAACCGTTACGGCCATTCGTCAAAAAGAGCTGCCAGAACTGAATGACGATTTCGCGAAAGACTTCGGTGAATACGAAACAATCCAGGATATGCGCGACAAGGTTCGCGAGAATTTGGTGACGCAGGCTGAAAATCAGGCCGACTCAAAATTGCGAGACCAGTTATCTGAGCAACTGCTCAGCGGTTATGATTTTGAAGTTCCTTCGGTGCTGGTCGAACAGCAGGCGCGGGAGTCTTTACGGGAAATGGCTTATTGGTTGTCGCGTTCAGGCATGCCTCCCCAAGCAGTGCAAGGCATGAATTGGAACGCGCATCTGGATGATGCGCGCGTTAAGGCCGCTCGAGAAGTTCGCACAGCCTTGTTGATTTCGCTAATTGGCGAGGCGGAAGGTGTTGAAGTGAGTGAAGGCGAAATTGACGCAGAGATTGAACGTGCAGCAACATCCACGGGCGAAACGGCGGAGCAACTGAAAGCTCGCTTGACAAGGGAAGAGGCCATTTCTAGTATCGAAAACAGGCTGCGTTACCGAAAATCGCTTGACGCAGTTGTCCACAATGCTGAAATCACTATTGAAGAAATTACTAAGCCTGAAGTGCCAGAGCTTCCGGACCAACAAGCGGTCCAACCAGGGCATTCCGAAACATTGGCCGAAACATTGGCCGAAACATTGGCCGAAACACAGGCCGAAGCACAGGCTACCGCTGAATAATTTGCCGAACTGTAAATCGGCTAACAGAAAATCTGATCTGAGTTGGTAGAGTCAAGCATTATGATTATCAATCCATCTTCGAGTTACTATCCGCCCACGGTTATTGAGCAGACGCCGCGCGGCGAACGCGCCTCCGACATCTACTCGCGTTTACTTAAAGACAACATCATCTTCATCGGGACGCCGATTGACGATACTGTGGCGAATCTTGTTGTTGCGCAATTGCTCTTCCTGGAATCGGAAGACCCTGACCGCGAAATCTCTCTGTACATCAATTCGCCAGGCGGTTCGGTGACCGCTGGGATGGCGATCTACGACACGATGCAGTTCGTGCGCTGCCCGGTCACGACATTCTGCGTAGGTCAGTGTGCTTCGATGGCAGCGGTGCTGCTGGCGGCGGGCACGCAGGGGCGTCGTTTCGCTTTGCCGAACTCGCGCATCCTCATCCATCAGCCACACGCGGGAGGAATCTCGGGGCAGGCGAGCGACATCAAGATCCAGGCGGAAGAGATTCTTCGCATGCGCGAACGGTTGAATGAAATTCTGGCTCTTCACAGCGGCAAATCGCTGGAGCAGATCGAAAAGGACGTGGATCGCGATCGCATCATGAGCGCGGCGCAGGCCAAGGAATACGGCCTGATTGATCTGGTTATCAAACACCGCGAATAGCGAAGATTAAGTAGCAAGTGATGAGAATGCCTTTTGCTCTCATCACTTAATCACCTGCTATGAATGATCACAACCTCTCAGTCAATCCTCACGCTGGCTTCGGCGGTGCGTTTGACCGGCAACCGCTACAGCCGGTCTTGCATTGCTCTTTTTGCGATTTAGGCGAAGGGGAAGTCGCGCGGCTGTTTGAAGGCACGGCCGGATTCATTTGCGATGAATGCGTGGACGTTTGCATCCAGTTATTGCACGACTACCGCGAGATGGGAGTGAGACCCTCCAGACAGCAGCAGCCCTGGTACAAAAAACTCTTCAGCGAGCCCGCCAGAGTCGCTATTTGCAGCTTCAATGTCCATGACCGTGACAATCGGCAAGGCGACAGAGTCTTTCCCGGCATCAACGCGCAGATTTGCGACAAATGCATTCGCGCTTGTGAGATGTTGAAAGCCAGCTTGTTGCTGGGCGGTTGAGAAGCTGGAGTTTATGGTTGCCGTGACAATAAAGTTAGCTGCTTGCGCGTGTTTGTCACGTTGTTTATGATTGCGCCGCTTTTGTGCCACCTGGAAACATTTCGCTACTATAACGACGCATCAATTATTCCACGCAAAAATAAACGGAGTTCACCCAGCATGTCGAACCCACAATCAAGAGCGGAGGCCAGACAGTGATGAGAAGAGGTGATGACACTTTACGCTGTAGCTTCTGCGGCAAGAGCCAGAATGAAGTTAAGAAGCTGATCGCCGGCCCCACCGTTTATATTTGCAACGAATGTATTGATATCTGCATTGAGATTATTAGTGATGATGCTCAGCAGGAAGCTGCTGCCACGCGCCCGCCTTTGCCAAAGCCGCTGGAGATTAAATCCTTCCTTGATGAATACGTCATCGGCCAGGAAGACACTAAAAAGAAACTTGCCGTGGCTGTCTACCAGCACTACAAACGCATCGAAATGATGAAGCGCCGCTCTGATGTGGAGATTCAAAAATCGAACATTATGCTGATCGGCCCGACCGGCACTGGCAAGACGCTGCTGGCTCAAACGCTGGCGCGCATGCTCAAAGTGCCCTTCACCATTGTGGATGCGACAACGTTGACGGAGGCTGGTTACGTAGGCGAAGACGTTGAGAACATCATTCTGAAATTATTGCAGGCCGCGAATGGCGATGTGGAACGCGCACAGCAGGGCATCATATACATTGACGAAATTGACAAGATTTGCCGCAAGGATGAAAACCCTTCGATCACGCGCGATGTGTCTGGCGAAGGCGTCCAGCAGGCGCTCTTGAAAATTCTGGAAGGCACGGTCGCTAATGTCCCGCCGCAGGGAGGCCGTAAGCATCCGCATCAGGAGTTCTTCGTAGTTGATACGACCAATATCCTGTTCATATGTGGCGGCGCTTTCGTTGGCTTGGACAAGGTGATTCAGCGGCGAATCGGGCAGAAGGCAATGGGATTTGGCGCGAATATCCGCCAGATGAGCGCGCCGCGTACATCCAACCTTTTCGAGCAGGTTCAGCCGGAAGACTTAATCCGGTATGGGTTGATCCCCGAATTTGTTGGCCGCCTTCCGGTTGTGGGCACGCTGCACGAACTGGATGAATCAGCGATGATTGAAATTCTGACCCAGCCGAAGAATGCGCTCACCAAACAGTATCAACGGCAGTTTGAATGGGACGGCGTGAAGTTGTGCTTTACGGACGACGCGCTTCAGGCAGTGGCGCGGCTGGCGTGTCAACGCAAGGTCGGTGCTCGAGGGTTGAGAATGATCCTGGAGGAGTTGATGCTTGAAGCAATGTACGAACTACCCAGCCAAAAGAAGATCAAAGAGTTTCTGGTGACTGAGGAAATGGTCACCAATCGTCAAACAGTTTTCCCGCTCGAAAAAGCGGGATGACGTGAAGACCTTGTCGTTAGCAGGTCAAGCTTGTTCAGCACTGGTCATTCAAACGAAATGACGAACAAGTCAATTCGGCCTTTCCCAACCACAGTCTCAAGTCGCAGACGGCAAGGCTGCGACGGTTTTCCCAACACAAAGTGACGCTTGCGCGGCTAACGGAGCGCTCAATGGACGGCATCAAGTGGGGCAAAAGGATTGTCCCCTCGCCGCGCGCTCATTTGAAACCAACTGGAAAGTTCAAATGGGAAGTGAGTTCGCTCCCCTTCCGGCTTTCTCTCGATAAGGTATAACGAAAAAATGCAAGAGTTCCACGATGGCACACCAAATGATGTAGTCCGATACCCGATGGTTCCGATTCGTGACGTAGTCGTCTTTCCTCACACCAAGGCGGCATTCGTCATTGGCCGCCCTTCATCCGTGCGCGCGCTGGAAGAAGCCATGGCAACTAATCGAATCATCTTCCTTGCCACGCAACACGATGCCATTATCGAAGACCCGGCACCGGATCAAATTTTTCCTGTTGGGACGCTGGCCTATATCGCCAATAGCCTGAGCAAGCCGGAAGAGGCAACGATCAAGGTGCTGGTTGAAGGTCGTGAACGCGCGCGCGCCGTTCGCGTCGAAGAGCAGGACGGCTACTATCTGGCAACGCTACGCCGCGCTCCCGTTGTTCCTGAAAATAACAAACGCTCTGCGGCGCTGGGTTCCCGAATTGTTGGGTTGGTTGAACAGTATTTGAAGATCGCGCAGGAAGGGAATCTGGATCAAATTCAAGCCGCGTTGAGGGCTGCTGATCCGGGCCAGATGGTGGATCATCTGGCTGATAAGATGAAACTGGATTTGCCAGACAAGCAGGCACTGCTGGAAACGTACTCGGTGCATGCGCGAATGGTAAAGATGGCGGAAATTCTGGAAGTAGAGATCGAGAAGCTTAATCTGGAAAGAACCATCCAGACGCGGGTCAAGCGTCAGATGGAGAAGCAACAGCGCGAGTATTACCTGAACGAAAAGATCAAAGCTATTCACAAGGAACTGGGCCGCAAGGACGAACGCGCTGAGCACGAAGAGCTGAAGCAGAAGATTGAACAGGCAGGAATGACTGAAGAAGCTCAAGCGAAGGCGATGGCTGAATTGCAGCGTCTGGAACAAATGCCGCCGATGTCCGCCGAAACAACGGTTTCGCGCAATTATCTGGACTGGCTGATCGCCGTGCCGTGGAAAGAATTTAGCGAAGAGATTCGAGATCTGAACCATGCGCATGAAGTGTTGGATTCTGATCATCATGGCTTGGAGAAGATCAAAGAGCGAATTCTGGAATATCTGGCCGTTCGGCAATTGGTCGAGAAGCCACGCGGTTCGATCCTTTGTTTCGTTGGCCCGCCCGGCGTGGGTAAAACCAGTCTCGGACGTTCCATCGCTAAAGCCACAGGCCGTAAATTCGTGCGGTTGAGTTTAGGGGGCGTGCGAGACGAGGCGGAGATTCGAGGCCATCGCCGCACGTACATCGGCGCGCTGCCTGGACAGATTATTCAGATGATGAAGAAAGCGGGCACGGTCAATCCGCTGATCCTGCTGGATGAAGTGGACAAACTCGGGCGCGATTTTCGCGGCGACCCGTCGGCGGCGTTGCTGGAAGTGTTGGATCCGGAGCAGAACCACACTTTTCAGGATCATTATCTGGATGTCGAATATGATCTGTCGCAAGTAATGTTCATCGCGACCGCGAATGTCCTGCATACGATCCCGCCCGCGTTGCAGGACCGGCTGGAGATAATCAAACTTGCGGGATACACCGGACGCGAGAAGATGGAAATCGCCCGGCAGCATTTGTTGAAGAAGCAGGCTGACGCGAACGGCTTGAAGCCCGATCAGATCAACTTTACTGACGATGGATTGAAATCAATTATTGAGCACTACACGCGCGAAGCGGGCGTCCGCAGCCTGGAACGAGAGATTGGCTCAATCTGCCGCAAGGTCGCGCGCCAGTTTGTGCAGGGGCAGAAGCCTGGTTTGGGGGAGTTTAGTTTCATAGCCGATGGGGTAGCCGTCAAACATCTGCTTGGCCCTATCAAGTTCCGCCAGCGACGTATTTCCGAACGTAGCGAGGTCGGCCTGGTGAATGGCTTGGCGGTAACGGAAGTTGGCGGCGATGTGCTGCAAGTTGAAGCGACCCTAATTGACGGATCGGGCAAGCTAACCCTAACCGGCAAGCTTGGCGATGTAATGCAGGAGTCGGCACAGGCGGCCATCACCTACATTCGCTCGCGCGCGGCGGAACTTGGAATCCCGGCGGAATTTCACAAGAGCCGCGATCTGCATATCCACGTGCCCGAAGGCGCGATTCCGAAAGATGGCCCCTCAGCGGGCATCACCATTGCCACGGCCATGGTATCAGCCTTGACTCGAATCCCGGTTCATAAGGAAGTGGCCATGACTGGCGAAATCACTTTGCGCGGGAAAGTGCTGGCCATCGGTGGCGTTAAAGAAAAGTTGTTGGCCGCACACCGGGCGGGAATGACGACCATCATCATTCCGAAAGAGAACGAGAAGGATTTGACCGATATTCCGGCGGATGTGCTGGGAGAGTTGCAAGTGAACGCGGTCGAAACCATGGACGAAGTGTTACAGATTGCGCTTGAACGTATGCCGCCGCCGCGCATAGATGCGGAGTTGGGTATGACACCGCCAGTCTGGCAGCAAACTCCTGTAATGCCGGGCGCAATCGAAGGCTCAATCGCTACATGATAAGGCGATGAAAATCACCAGCGCCAAATTTGTAGCCGCCGCCAACTTGCCGACGTCATTTCCGAAAGACCGCAAGCCGGAAGTGGCATTCCTGGGCCGCTCGAACGTGGGCAAATCGAGTTTGATGAATAGCCTGCTCAGCGTAAAAGGTTTGGCGCGCACCAGTTCCACGCCAGGCCGAACACAGTCGCTCAACTTCTTTTTGATCAACGAACAATTCTATTTCGTTGATCTGCCGGGATACGGTTATGCAAAAAGGTCGAAGGAAGCCCGGCATGAATGGGGCAAGTTGATCGAGAAATACCTTGCGGAACGCGAACAGCTTGTGCTATCTATCTTGATCGTAGACGCACGACACGAACCTTCCCCGTTAGACCTTTTGATGAAATCCTGGCTTCAGCATTTCAAGTTCCCTTTTTTGGTGGTCTCGACGAAAGTTGATAAGTTATCGGTGAATGAGCGCCATAAATCTTTGCAAACCGCAAAGAAGGTTCTAGAAACAGAGCACGTCCTTCCATATTCATCCATCACGCGAGACGGGATGAAAGAAGTTTGGAATGTGATTCAAGCGCGCGTCACGGAATAGTCCCACTACGTTATATTCAATCATCCAAGATCAGTTATCCGCCGTCATTCAACCAGCAATTCCCTTTTACAACTAATGTGCTTTGAGATTTCCGGGTGTTTTGAAAGTAAGTGCCGATGACAACCGATTGCGAACGACGCAGCATAACCGCCTAGGCGAAGCCAAACATACCCGGGGCCACCGGCGGGCAGCATCGCTGGTGATTCTTACCGCCGACGAAGCCGCAACTCTCGGACAATGATGATCCCGACTGAATTTTTGAGATTGAAACCGGTCACTTACGCCGGCAAACGTTTTAACTAAGGCTGACCTTGAACACAGCCCGCACCCAAGTAACTGTACTGGCGCACGGGCTTGTGCAGTCAAATGACTAACTAATACCGATTTCAATAAGGAGATTTTTCCGCATCGGCAATGGTGTTCATGCTTTATGGGCATCGTCAGCCGCAGCGAGAAAACGAAAGTGAGCTATGGTAGACAGAACTAACAAGTCTAAAGACTACGACGATTATGAAGAGCCTGAAGAGAACTACGAAGGTGGTGCCTTTCTCGACATCTCTGATTTGAAGGAGATGAATATCTCCAAGCTGACGCAGATTGCTAAAGATTTGGACGTGCCTGGCGCGACAGGCATGCGCAAACAGGAATTGATCTTCAAAATTCTACAAGCGCAGACTGAAAAGTCAGGCCTGATCTTCTCGGAAGGCGTGCTGGAAACATTGCCAGACGGCTTCGGCTTTTTGCGAGCGCCGGAATACAATTACTTGCCGGGGCCGGACGACATCTACGTCAGCCCATCGCAAATTCGTAAATTTGATCTGCGAACCGGCGATACTATCTCCGGTCAGATTCGCCCGCCAAAAGAGGGCGAGCGTTACTTTGCGCTGATCAAAGTCGAGGCCATCAACTTCGAACAGCCCGAAATTGCGCGCGATAAAATCTTCTTCGACAACCTGACGCCGCTCTATCCGAACGAGCACTTGAAGGCGGAAACCACTATCGAGAATGTATCGGGGCGCGTGATGGATATGTTTACCCCGATTGGCAAGGGGCAGCGCGGATTGATCGTTGCGCCGCCGCGCACCGGCAAAACGATGCTGCTGCAAACCATTGCCAATTCGATTACTGAAAACCACCCCGAAGTGACGCTGATCGTCCTGCTGATTGACGAGCGCCCGGAAGAGGTGACCGACATGCAGCGCTCGGTCAATGGTGAAGTGATCTCATCAACCTTCGATGAACCTGCGTCACGTCACGTACAGGTGGCCGACATGGTGATCGAAAAAGCCAAGCGGCTGGTCGAACACAAGCGCGATGTGGTTATCCTGCTTGATTCGATTACGCGTCTGGCGCGCGCGCACAACGCCGTTGTGCCGCCATCGGGCAAGATTCTGTCGGGCGGCGTGGACTCGAACGCCCTGCAGCGTCCGAAGCGGTTCTTTGGCGCGGCACGCAATATCGAAGAAGGTGGGTCCTTGACGATCATCGCCACTGCGCTGGTCGAAACAGGAAGCCGCATGGACGACGTAATCTTCGAAGAGTTCAAGGGCACGGGCAACATGGAAATCCATCTTGACCGCAAGCTTTCCGACAAGCGCGTCTTTCCGGCGATTGACTTACAGAAGTCGGGCACGCGCAAGGAGGAATTACTCATTCCGAAGAAAGACCTGGAGCGGATCTGGGTTTTGCGCCGCGTCCTGACACAGCTTTCACCAGTGGAGCAAATGGAACTGGTGCTGGATCGGCTGGACAAGTCGAAGACCAATGCAGAATTTCTATCTTCGATGAATCAGTAGCCGCCGCGAAGACAATCCCACATTCAACCACTCCCGCTCAGTGCGGCTGCAAGCCAGCCATGTAGGTGGCCGCACTGAGCATCTCGATTCCCATTTTTGGTTTCCGCTTGTGCCAGGACAGCCTGCTTCATCGCATTTCCATTCATCTGACGAAATCGCTTGTTTACCGGCCAAATTCACCCTCTGATTGAAATCCTGCTGCGTCTACGGTTAAGTCCATCTACCATCGTCGCTCGAATCAATCTGTTAATTCACAATCAGATTTCGCCGTTGAAGCTTCGACTTGCGGCGCAAGGGGAGAATGATGAAACCGGCTAGCCAATACTTCTGCGAACTAATTGCCCTGCTCTTATGTGTTTGCGCTCTGTCGGTAAGCGGCATAGCGCAGTCGCTGGGCAGCGCAGGCACCATCAGCGGCACGGTCAATGATCCGGCTGGGGCTGTTATTGCGGGGGCGACCGTCGTCATCCAAAACTCAGGTACGGGCTACAAACGTACTGCGACAACCGATGAGACTGGTATGTTCCGCTTTGCCAATGTACCACCGAATAATTACCAACTAAGCGTTTCGGCGAACGGGTTCAATCCCGTTTCGCAAAGTCTGGCCGTGCGGACGACGGTGCCGATCAGCGTGGATATCGCGCTCGCCTTGGGCGAAGTCAGCAATACAGTAAATGTCGAGAGTTCGACGGCCAGCGTCGAAAACATCCCGACGACGCACGTAGACATTGACCAATCGCTGATTGCCAGGTTGCCAGTCAGGTCTGCCGGTTCGGGCTTGAGCGACGTCGTGACCTTCGCCGCGCCGGGCGTGGTCGCCGATTCGAATGGTTTTTTCCACGCGCTCGGTGACCATGCGCAGTCCACGATTTCGCTCGACAATCAGCCGATCTCAGACCAATCGAGCAAGGCCTTTTCCACCCAACCGCCGGTCAACGCGATTCAGTCGTTGGAAGTAATCACCGGCGCGACCCCAGCTGAGTTTGGCGATAAAACGAGTTTAGTAATCACCGCGATTACCCATTCCGGCTTGGGCCAGAAAAAGCCGGCCGGCAATTTCTCGACGCAGTACGGCACTTTTGGGACTTCGACCACCGACGCCACTCTAGGTTATGGCGCTGAGAAGGTCGGCAATTTCATCGCCTTGAACTTCGAACGTTCGGGACGCTTCCTGGATGGCCCGGAGTTCGCTGTGCTGCACGACGCAGGCAAAGCGGCGAGCATCTTTGACCGTTTCGATTACAGCCCGGCAACCAAAGACGCCTTTCACCTGAATCTGCTCGTCGCGCGCAATCGCTTCCAGATTCCGAATACTTATGAGCAGCAGGCGCTGGGCCAGGATCAGCAGCAGCTTGTACGCTCGATGAACATTGCGCCTGGCTACGTTCACATCTTCAACCCATCAACTGTGCTGACAGTCAATCCGTACTACCGGATGGATCAAATCTGGTTTTATCCGAGCGCCAATCCGTTCTCCGATCA
>JBDSAM010000127.1:0-6392 GCA_039922135.1 Blastocatellia bacterium | reverse complement strand
ACCCGCCCGCGAGGGAGCGAGCGTGCCCAAGCTGATTTTATCGTTCAAGGCGTCATCGTAATGAAAGGTAAAGATCAGCATACCGCCGCAGCATCAGCTCCAGGCTATATTCGCGTTCAACCTTGCGCCGAGCGGCATTGCCAAACGCATCGGCCAGCTCACGACTCTTGTATAACAGCGTCAACCGCTCTGCCATTGCTTCGTCCTGTTGCGGCTCAACCAGGAAGCCGGTCACGCCCTCCTCGATCAATTCCGGCAACGCGCCGACGTTTGTGGCTACAACCGGCAACCGCGCGGCCATCGCTTCCAGCACGGTAATCGGCAGGCCTTCGGACAATGACGATAGTGCAAAGACATTCATCGCGCTCAGCAATCGCGGCACGTCGTGGCGCGCGCCCGTAAGGATGATTGCCGATGTTAATCCGCTTTCCACTGCGAATCGTTCCAACCGCGTGCGTTCGCTGCCGTCGCCGACAATCAATAACTTCAGCCCGCCGTGCCTGGGCAACCTGGCGAACGCGCGCGCCAGCGTCATAGTGTTTTTTGTCGCGTCCAGCCGGGCGACGGTGCCGATGACGAAATCATTGTCGGCAATTCCCAATTCTTCACGAACGCCGCAGCGATCCGCTTCATCAATCCGCCGCACATCCACGCCGTTCGGAATGACTCGCATGCATTCGGCGGGGAAGCCGGTTTCGCGGCAGTAATAATCACGCAATTCCGCAGAGATCATGAACACAGCATCGGCCACGTGGTACAGACAGCGTCGCGCGATTCTGCGTTTCATGGGTTCGGCATAAATGTGCGGCAAATTGCGCCCGTGTTCGCTGTGAACCAGCCTGGCGCGGCGCGTCAAAACTTTGGCAATCGCTGTATCCACCCCTGACCAGCTTTGCGAATGTACGATGTCCGGCTGTTCGCGGCGAATGGCCCGTGCCAGTTTCAACGGCATCAGATGATCTGCCTCTGCGCCTTTGGCCAAATCAATGCAGCGAACATCATCTCGCAGCAGCGTTGCTGCTGCGCCCCGCCGCGAGATGCAGCAGACAGTTTGCGCAAACTTCTCGCGATCAAGGCCGTTTGCCACGTCAATCACAACGCGTTCCATTCCGCCCAGGCCCAGCGAATCAATCACGTGCAGAATTTTGATCTTGCCATCAGTCATTTTGAATCAGTGCCGCACCGTAGCGAGTAGCGTTATTTTAACCATTGCATAGGCAAGCCCGCTTGCTACCGCGCGCGGTACTGATTCTCGGCCAGCTTCGCTATAAGTTGTGGCGCGACCTTCATCGCTGCACGCAACAGCGCAAGCTTCGGCTGGCGATAGAATTCAGCAGCATCGGCCAAATGCTTTTCAGCTTCGATGAAGCGCCGTTTTCTCAATTCGTCTTTGAAGCAGGCATAACTTAGTTGGGCGCGCATCTCCGGCAAATGGTCTTCGATCCATTCGCGTTGCTCATCCGTCAACTCACCTTGCAACAGCTTTTCATAGACCGACACCTCGCAACGCATGATCTTTACGCCGGTGTTCGAAAGCGAATCCTGCCGCCAGCGGTATTTGACCAGTGGTTCACGCGTGAATTTGAAACGGTGGCCGTGCCTTAACATTCGCAGCCACAAATCGAAATCTTCCGCGCCCTGTCCTTGCAGGCTTTCGTCATAGCCGCCGACCCCGTCAATTACTTCGCGGCGAAAGACTAGCAAGCTGAAAATATAACACTCGCGCCGCAGCACCCGATCGAACGTTACTGGTTCAGCAACAGGGAAGGCATCCTGATGCAGTTTGCCGTCGTGCCGTGGCCAGCCGAAATAGAGCGCGTTCGGATACGCCGCGCTGACGCCCGGATCAGCTTCCAGCATTCCGACCAGCACTTCCAGAAAGCGCGGTAGCCAGATGTCGTCGCCGTCTAGCAGTGCGATGTAACGGCCGCGCGCCGCAGCGAGCCCAGCATTGCGCGCCGCCATCACGCCGCGGTTTTTTTGTTTGATGTATACGATGCGGTCACGGAAGGGCGCGATGCAGGCTTCCGTATCGTCCGTTGAACCATCATTGATGACGATGGCTTCAAAATCACGGTAGGTTTGCGCAAAGACCGAATCGAGCGTTTTAGCGATGTAAGGCGCCAGATTGTAAGCCGGGATGATGATGCTGACCGCCGGATTGGTTGACATGAATTTATGCAACTCGAAGTAGGAATTCTGACAGACCGCGTACGGCCTGGATGATAGATTCGCGCCGCGCGGAAAGCCAGATGCGTGCAAATGCAATCCTGGTATGTTGACAGACTGGCGATCCGTTGTTATTTCTCTCCACGACTTATGATCAAAAAGCTGATGACAATTTTCCTGCTTCTGGCCCTAGCGGCGAATCTGTTTGCCGTCATCCCGCCGCACGCAGGCGGCGAGGGGGGGTGTTCGGACGATTGTTGTGCCAGCGCCCATCAAGACACGCAGGAGTCATCCTCGGCAGTTCTTTGTTGCATCCTCAATTGCGAACAGAACGCCGAAACCAGCCAAACTCCAGCAATCGCTATCGGCGCGCAACAATATCAGAATCTTGCTCCGTTCAGTTTTGTCCGCACAGCCAAACTCATCGGCTACATTCAGCGGATGCAATTTCCTTCTTCGCCAACCCGGCACATCGCTGGTTCTTCCACGCGCTACCTCGACAATAACGCCTTCCTGATTTAAGGGCCGTAGTGTGCCCTTTTCCCGATAAAATAAATAAAAGCAGAAGTGGAACCGGCTTGCAGCCCGTCCGCTTGCCATAACCGGAACAAACCGGAATAGACCGAAAGTCTGTTCCACTCTTTCGGAGGAAATCTCATGAAAGCTAAGTCTCTGGCTCTGTTGTTGTTTGCAATAACTCTTGTATTGGTAACCGCCGCCTGTTCCAAGTCTGGCTCTTCCGACAGCGACAGAGTCATCAAATCCGCCAAGTCATCCGATATGACCGTCACTCTGTCTAACACAACGGGCGAGCTAAGGAGCGGCGACAACGAATTGATGGTCACGTTCACGGACGCTGCGGGCAAGCCGGTGGATGTCGGCGCAGCTTCGCTCAATATTCATATGGCCGGGATGGGCACGATGGCCGAAATGAACGACAAAGCCACGCTCACTACAACCGACACGCCAGGCAAATATCGCGCGCAGGTCAATATCGAAATGAAAGGCACCTGGGAAGCGCAGGTCAAATATCAGGACGCGCACGGCACAGGCCAGATCAGCATGAACGTTCAGGCGAAATAATAAATTGTGGTTGGTGGTCGGTGGTCGGCAAACTCTTCCTGACGATTACCAATCACCAACTACCCACCACTGACCAACATGATCAATCGCATCATCGAATTTTCACTGAGGAACCGTTTCATCATCGTCGCCGCTTATCTGCTGCTGGCTGGCTGGGGGTATTGGGCGCTGGTGCGCACGCCGATTGACGCGATTCCGGATTTGTCTGACAACCAAGTGATCGTCTTTACGGATTGGACAGGCCGCAGTCCGCAGGAGGTTGAAGATCAGGTCACTTATCCGCTTTCGACCAATCTGCAAGGGCTGCCCGGCGTACGCGCGGTGCGCGGGCAATCGGCGTTCGGCTTTTCGATGCTCAACATTATCTTCGAAGATGCGGTTGATCTTTACTGGGCGCGGACGCGAGTGGTGGAACGGCTGAACTTGGCCGTCAAACAACTGCCCGCCGGCGTCGTGCCCACGCTCGGCCCCGATGCAACAGGCGTGGGCCAAATTTTCTGGTACACGGTCGAAGGCGGCGGACGTAGCCTACGCGAACTACGGACGCTACAGGACTGGTTTATTCGCTATCAACTCAACTCAGTTCCCGGCGTCGCCGAAGTCGCTTCGGTCGGCGGCGAGGTGCAGCAGTACCAGATTGACGTTGATCCGAATCGGCTGCGCGCGTACTCGATTCCGTTTTCCGCCGTCATCGAAGCCGTCGGGCGCAGCAATGCGAACGTCGGCGGCAACGTGGTTGAACAGAACGGGCAGTGGTCAATGGTGCGCGGCGTGGGTTTGATCGGTTCGATAGCTGATATAGAAAACATCGTCATCGGCGGGATGAAGGGCACGCCGATCTACGTTCGCAACGTGGCGGCGGTGAAATTGGGCGGGGCATTTCGCGTTGGCGCGCTCGACCGCGATGGCCGTGAAGCCGTCGGCGGCGTGGTCATAGCGCGTTACGGCGTCAACACGCTGGAAGTGATCGAGGCCGTCAAACAGAAGATCGAATCGCTCAAGGCAGGCTTGCCGCCGGGCGTCAAACTCGTGCCGTTTTACGACCGCACCGAGCTAATCAAACGGGCGACCGGCACGCTACGGCGGGCGCTGATTGAAGAAATCATCCTCGTCACCTTGATGCACGTCATCTTTCTGTTTCACTTCCGCTCGATTCTGATCGTCACCATCCCGCTGGCGCTGTCTGTGCTGCTGGCGTTTTTGTTTATGCATTATGCGGGCATCAGTTCAAACCTGATGTCGCTGTCCGGCATCGCCATCGCCATCGGTGTGCTGGTGGATGCGGGGATTGTCGTCACCGAAAACGCCTTTCGGTTTATGGAAAAGCACGGCGTTGATCCGCGCGACCGATTGCGCGTTTGGGCGGGAGTGCTGGAATCAACCCGGCTGGTTGGGCGTCCAATCTTCTTTTCGATGGCGATCATCATCCTGGCCTTTGTCCCGGTCTTCGCGCTCGTGGGGCGCGAAGGCAAGCTCTTTCACCCGCTCGCCTTCACCAAAACGTTTGCGATGGTTGGGGCGACGATCATTGCCCTGACGCTGGTGCCGGTGCTATGCACGTTTTTGCTTGGCGGAAAGTTTCATGCTGAAGATGACAACCGTGTGATGCAGGCGCTGCATTTTCTTTACCGTCCCGTGCTGAAAGCCGCGCTGGCGAATCGCGCTGTCACGCTGCTGATTGCGGCGGCGCTTTTCGGCGTTGCTGTTTTTTTAGCATCAGGCATCGGCAGCGAATTCATGCCAGAGCTGAACGAAGGCGATGTGATGTTCATGCCGATCACCGATCCGGCGATTTCGATTGACGAGGCTCTGCGCGTAATGAAGATGCAAGACGAGACGCTAAAATCGTTTCCAGAAGTCGCCTGGGCCGTCGGGAAGGCCGGTCGCGCCGAAACTTCGACCGATCCCGCGCCGGTCAATATGAACGAGACGATTGTTCACTTGAAACCTCCGAATGAATGGCGCGCCGGAATGACGCGCGAAAAGCTAATCGCCGAGATGGATGAAAAGTTGGCCTTGCCTGGCGTGCAGAATATTTGGACGCAGCCGATCATCAACCGCATCGAGATGCTTTCCACCGGCATTCGCACTGAACTGGGGCTGAAGATTTACGGCAGCGATCTGAAAGAACTTGAACGGCTTTCGCGCGAAGTCGCCACGAGCTTGCGCACGGTTCGTGGCGCGGGCAACGTTTCGCCCGAACCGCTGACGGGGCAGCCGTACATTGACATCAAGATCAATCGCCAAGCCGCAGCGCGCTACGGCATTGATATCGCGGCGATTCAGCAGGTGATTGACACCGGCATCGGCGAAACCAACCTGACCGTGACCATCGAAGGCCGTCAGCGTTTCCCTGTCCGCGTTCGTTACTCGCCCGAATTCCGCCGCAGCCCCGCTGGGCTTGGCCAGCTTATCGTGCCCGCGTCGGGCGGCGCGCAGATTCCATTGGCGCAACTGACAGACATTCGCACCGTGGACGGCGCTTCGATGATTTCAAGCGAAAATGGATTGCTGCGTGGCACGGTGCTGCTGAACCTGCGCGGGCGTGACGTCGGCAGTTTTGTTGAAGAAGCAAAGAGTGTGCTAGCCGGCCGCGTGAAGCTGCCTCAGGGCTATTACTTTGAATGGAGCGGCCAATACGAAAACCAGCAGCGCGCGCGCCAGCGGTTGCAACTTGTCGTTCCCATAGTGCTGGTCGTGATCTTCGTGCTGCTCTATTTCACTTACCATTCGCTGATCGAAGCGGCTCACGTGCTGATGGCTGTGCCATTCGCGCTCACCGGTGGCGTCTATCTGCTTTACGCGCTCGGCTACAACTTTTCGGTGGCCGTCTGGGTGGGCTTCATCGCGCTGTTCGGCACGGCGGTGCAAACCGGCATGGTAATGGTCATTTATCTAAACGAAGCCGTCGAACGGAAGAAAGCAGAGGTCGGCGGACCATTGACGCGCGAACAATTGAAACAGGCGGTGATGGAGGGCGCAGTGCTGCGCCTGCGTCCGAAGGTAATGACCGTCAGCACGGTCGTTGCTGGATTGCTCCCGATTATGTGGAGCACAAGTTCAGGCGCTGAAGTAATGAAGCCGCTCGCCACGCCGGTGCTGGGCGGAATGGTTTCGTCGTTGCTGCACGTGCTGATCGT
>JBDSAM010000126.1:0-6265 GCA_039922135.1 Blastocatellia bacterium | reverse complement strand
AGATCGGAACCAGCAGATCGCTGACCGGTTTGATCAACTCTCCCAGATTGCACTCACCCTTGGTGCGAAACGATTCGAAGTGGGCTTCGTCCAGCACCAGACCGGCGGCGAAAGCCCCGACGATCGGGGCCAGACCGACCTTGGCAGCCAACCAAGCCAGCAAAAAACAGAATGAAATTGTCAGCGCCATCATCAGCCCACGCACTTCCAGTTTGCCCGCATGCCGGAATAGACGCGGCGCCAGGTAATGCCCGGCAACTAAGGCGACTGCCAGGAACGCGATGGCTTTGAAGGCGATCATCCCAATCGCAGCCAACGAAAGCGTGCCGCCAGCCGCCGCAGCGCTGATCGCTCCTGAAATGACCGCCAGTATCAGCAGCCCGAGCACATCATCTATGACCGCTGCCCCCAGGACGATGCGCGCCACCCGCGTTTGCAGTTGTCCCAGGTCCTTGAGCACGCGCGCGGTGATGCCAACACTGGTCGCACACAAAGTCGCGCCGATAAAAATATGGCCGAGCCTGGCTTCTTCAGGAATGAAATATGCCGCCACTCCCCAACCGAGAAAAAACGGAACAATGACGCCCGCCAACGCAACCAGCAGCGAAGACCAGCCGACTTCAAGCATCTCGCCGATGTTTGATTCCAGCCAAACCTGAAAAAGCAGAATAATTACGCCGATCTCCGCCAAGGCGCCGATCACGGCGTTGGTCTTTATCGGCTCAAAACCCAAAAAGCCGATTAAGATCAAATTGCCCGCCACGACCCCGCCCAGCAGTTCACCGAGCACTGCCGGTTGCCGAAGCCGCTCAAACAATTCACCGCCCAGCTTTGCCACCAGCAGCAGAACAGCAATGCCGCCGAGCACCATCGGATCCAGCCCGTGCGGAACGTTGCCCTGTTGATTCGCGTCCGAGGCCGCCTGCGCTACCTGAATATTGAGCGCCGCAAAGCAAAGCACCGCCAAAATCCATCCGAATCCCTTCATCTTCCCCCATTGCACAATGTATTTCTGTTGCCGCGCTATTTGACTGAAGCCTTTTTTGCCACCTTCTGGCTGGATGGTTCAATCACTGGCATTACTTGTCCTGTATTCCAGCGGCCTTGCCGGATGTCCGCCACACCAAGAACATACTGTTTATCGTCACCGACTTGATCCAGCATCTGTTGAAGGGTCGAGTCGGCGAAGTTTGATGCCTCCACCCCGACACTTTGCAGTTCCGCCCGTAAACTGTCCAGGGCAAAAGCGCCACGCCTATACACGTCCGGGTAAAGATGCAACACGCCGCCTTCAATCACCTGCGAGTCGTAGTTGATGTCCACCAGCAGCGGCGCGTCGAGTTGCACCACCATCCGCTCGGAACCTTTTTTAGCTTGCATGAATTGCGGCTTTGTTACCGGCAGGCTGCGTGCGCCAATAATCTTTTCCGCCAGGTCGAACAGGTCTTCCCTCAGCATTCGAATGCAGCCGTGCGAAGTCAATCGCCCGATGTCCGACGGTTTTGCGGCTTCATGAATCAGGTAGCCTTCGCCCAGTGGGATTTTGATTTTGCCGAGCGGGTTGCGCGGGTCGTCCGCCGTGATCTTTTCGTAAGGCTCCACGCCTTTAGTGCGGCGCACCCAGGCGCTATCAGGCGGAATCCAGTTCGGGTTGAAAATGATTGCCGTCGCCTCGCGCTCGCCAATCGGCACCGGAAAGTTCTTACGACCGATCCCTATGCTATACACCGCCACCTCGGTGCCGTTTTGCCAGAGCGTCAGCATGAAAGCCGGAAGATTGATTGTCAGGCGGATGTCCGATTGTCCGGCCTGAAAACTTGCTCGTTTGATCCTGCCACCGGTTAGCTTATCCGAGCGCGCTGATTCATCAGTGCCGATTGATCCGCCTGCTGATTGAGGCAAGGCGTTAGGATTCGAGCTAGGGGATTTGGCCGTCAGGGCAATGGCTTCGGACTGTTTTTTCGCCCCGTCCGCATAAACGGCTTCCGCCCATACCTCACCGGCGAAATCCGAGGCTAGTTCCAATGCCGTAACGAATTTTCCACTCCTGGCGTTCGTCGGCGTGTCAATCCTCTTGAGTTCAAGCTGTTCTTCCTCAACTCCTTCAGCGACTCCCTCAGGGCGGCTCAAAATCAACACGTGATTTGCCCCAGGTGCAGTCACCGTTAATGTGACCTGGCTTGCTGAAGCTACTTGCCACTGCCCATGACCTCGTTCCAGCGGAGTGATCTCAATGACAGGCTGGACAGGTTGTTGATTAACTGCGGAGGCTGATGAGGTATCGGTTCGTCCGCAGGAACTCGCCAAAGAGACAAGTAACAGAACGCATGTTGTTGTGAGCCTGTTCATATCTACTTACCAAGACTCGCATAGAAGCCAGCAGCTTGAATCGAGCCGGCAGCCTTTCCTTACGGTCAGGCTGCCGGCTCTTCATTCAAACCGGCAAACCGGCAAACCGGTTTAACGAATCGTGACTGTCCAATCTTTCCAGCTCATCGAGACGTTATAAGCGCGCGCAAGTTCATCCAGGTTCCCTCGCAGCAGCCTCCAATCATTTTGGGCGCGCGAGGTCAGGGGATGTCGCTGCATGAAGCGGTCAATCAACGCGCCGCGTCTGAGGACTTCAGTGACCGCGCCGACGGCCGAATAGTTGTCGGCGTAGCGGTCTTTCAGGTGATTGGTAGCCACCTCGAAGTCTTTGACGAACTGGTTGACGTTGTCTTCCCGCTTGCTGCCGTCAAAACGGGATTTATCCAGCGCCTCATCCAGGCTGGCGCGGAAGCTGTCAGCCCGTTTCTCAGTCCACTCTACCAACTGCTTCATGTTGTCCTGGCTGACTCGATAAGGCTGGATTGTTGAATTGGACCAACTCCAGCCGACGTGATAGGCGCGCGCCAGTTCGCTCAAGTCCCGGTGCAGATTTCGCCAATCGCGTTGCACACGCTGGCTCAGCCAGCGGCGATCCACGAAGCTGTCAATGACCGCGCCGCGCCGCAAGACTTCTTCGGCAGCGGCAACCGCCGTGTTGTCGTCGCTGAAGCGATCTTTCAACCGGTTGGTTGCGTGCTCGAAATCCTTGACGTATTGATTGATGTTGTCTTCCGCCTTCGTATTGTCAAAGCGGCTTTTATCGAGCGCATCCTTGAGGCTGGCGCGAAAGGCATCGGCGTCCTTCTCAACACGATCAATCAGATTTTTGACCTGATCATGATTTGCGCGGTAAGGCTGTTGCGCCCGCACGGTTGTGGAAAGCCCGGCCAGCGCGACAAGCGCCGCCAAGGCCATACTGTAAATTACTCTTTTCATCGTTCCTCCTTCGTTATTTGTCAGCCTCGCAGTCTGACTGGTTAAAATCCTTGGGGGAGTTCGAGTCTGATACGTGGTTGTTACATTGCCCGTCGCGTGGAGTAACGCGCGAGCGTGTTCGAGAAAGTTCGCACTGCTGCCGGGGCCGTGCCTTTGCCATCTTGCAACACTTCTTTTGCCGTGAAGCCTTCGCCGTACACATCACGCATGTCGTCTTTATCGGGCTTGATAACTACGCCCTTTAACTCAAGCCCTGCGAACAATCCTTTGCTGCGCGAATAGGAGAGAATTTGCGCTTCAAGCTTAATATCGGTCGAAGCGCCCGCCTGCCGGCCAACCGGCCCCGCCGCGACGGAAGCATCCGCGCCAATCGTGAACTTGTCCGACAGCAGACTGTTGATTCCATTCTTGGTCATAAACAGCAGCACGAAGTCGGTGGATTGTGCCCCGATCTGCAATCCGATGCTGCCGCCGCCGAGGTTGAAATATGCCGGAGCGCTCCAGCCGCGCGGCGTTCGGCAACTGGCGACGCCGCGACCGCCGCGACCGCCGATAATAAATCCGGCCTTGATCACATCCGGGAAGACTGCGACACATTCGGCGTCATCCAGAATTCTTTTCGGAATTGATTTATCCGGAGTGCCCATAATCTGGCGGAAAACGGTGGCCGCTTTCTGTGATTGTCTGGCCTCATCCCTGAGCTTGCTGCTGACCTTGCTTTGCGCCAGTGTTCCTATATTCACCGACAGAATCATCGCCAGCGTCGCTACAATTCCTCCAACTAATTTCACTTTCATAATTCCTCCTCTTTCAATTGTCCTTTGGGTAGTTGTTTCCATGATTTGTTTATTTGTTTAGTTGCTCTTTGCCTACCTACAGTAGGACTTTCACCTGTAATCAGGCGCAATCCCTGTGCCTGATTGGCGAGCCGAAGCAATTCATAACTCTTACTGATGCCCTTCTCCCTGATTCCACACTGTCACGCTAGTCGCAGCGAAATGCCTCATCGTGGGATTTATCAAGATGATGGCTTGCTTCTATCGCCCTTCCGGCAAAGAGTCGGGGCATCCTGCTACCCAAAGTCCCAGATCGCCACACACGGCTCAGCCTCGGGCTTTACCATCAACCTGAATTTCCCGGATCAATGCTGATCGAGCCGCGTTCAGGCTAGGTGATGTCGCGACGGTACGAATGTTGCACTGCCAATTCCCACAAGCCGTTTGTTTCGGCTCAAACCAATAACTCAAAAGAACAAGAGGAGAATTACGATGAACGAAGCAACAATCAATAAAGAGAAAATCATGGATGTCACCAGCGATTTGAAAGGCAGGGCCGTGCTGAAATCCGATACGGGAGAAAAATTGGGGCAGGTGGAAGATGTCATTATCAATCCGGCTGAAGGGCGTGTGCTTGGGATTGCGCTGCGTTCAGCGGAAGGGGCTGCGGTCTCGCTGGCCGCGCAAGACTACATCATCGGCGCGGATGCAGTGATGGTCAGGCAGGGCACATTGAAACCGGCGGCACAGGCAGGCGATGTGCACTCGGTCGGCGTTAACTCCAGTCACATTGTCGGGGCCACTGTAGTGACTGAAGATGGAAAGCTGCTGGGGCGTGTGAGCGAAGTTCACATCTCAGCGGATCACCCGATAGTAATTTATCGCGTCGTCGAATCTACTTTACAGCGGTTTTTCGGCGGGGGCTTCTTTCTGATGGGTGATGTGCCAAGGGCTTATTCGCAGGAAGGCGCGCGCTTGATCGTGCCTGCTGATACTGAAGATCAGTATGCCCGATCGTCTCTGGCCGAAGCATTTGAATTGCCGTCAGGGCGAATGCAGAGCGCCAGTGGCGCGTGACAAGCCCCCGATTAGCTGTCTTGTTCAGTGTCGGCTTTCGCCTCGTCCTCGGTTTTGAAAGCCGTTAGAAAACGCAGAGTCAGAACTTACTTCCCGCTGCTAATATTGATCGTTTCTCCGGCTGCGTATCGCCGGGGCGCGTTCCAGTTACGTCGTGAAAGAGCACGACCGTATGCGGAAACGGCATGTCAATGCCCGCCGCATCAAGTGCTAATTTGATGCCCGTCGCCACGCGGTCGCTGACGGCCAGAACGTTAGCCTGCTGCGATGCCACCCAGAAGTAAACGTTGAAATTGACCGATGACGGCGCTAGTTCCGCGACATAAACCCAGGGGCCGGGGTCATCCAGCACTCCGTCAGTCTCGCTCAGCACACGATGAATCGTCGCCCGCGCCTGCTCAAGCGAATCCGGATAGCCGACGCCGACCGTGAAGCGGACGCGCCGCTTGTCATAGGCAGTGCGGACAAGCACCGCATTGGTATACACATCGCCGTTCGGCAGGACGGCCCGCTCCCCGTCGTAAGTCTTGAGCCGCGTCGAGCGGATGTTGATCTCTTCGACCGTGCCCTCGAAACCACTGCTGCGAATCTGGTCGCCGACAACAAACGGCTGTCGCCAGAGAATAAGAATGCCGGCAAAGAAGTTTTGCAGAATGTCTTTGAAGGCAAACCCGATGGCGACCGAGGTGATGCCCAGGCCCGCAATCAGATCGCCAGGTTTGAAGGCTGGGAAGATCACCACCGCCGCCACGAAAAGGCCCAAAGCCATAATCACGAGCGATGCCAGGCGGCCCAGCAAATCCGCGAGGGTAGGATCAAGCCGCGTACGTTCGCCCGCCGTCAGCAAAATGCGTTTGATGATCCGCGCCAGCAGCAGGAACCCGAGGAAAACAATCAAGCCGATCACGATGTAAGGCACGCGCACCAGCAGAGATTCTCCCAGGTCTGTGAACGTGCGCCACACCACGCTGAAATCGAATTCATCTGGCGAGGCGGGTGCGGGCTGCATTGCCAATTGTGCTAACCATCCGTTGATCATTGAGCATTATCCTTTTGATGAAAGTTGGTTGAAGTGGAAGCGTCGCCCGCCGGGGCGTTGCTGGCCT
>JBDSAM010000125.1:0-4263 GCA_039922135.1 Blastocatellia bacterium | reverse complement strand
GCGTTCATCACTTCGCCGACTTTTGCCAAGTCGAGATAGCGAAACTCTTCCCATTCGGTGACGATCACTACCGCGTCGCAATCTTCAGCCAGGCTGATCGCGTCTGGGGCGTATTCGATCTTCAAGTCGGGATATTGTTTTTTGCAGATTTCGTTGGCAATCGGATCGTAGGCTTTGACGCGCGCGCCCATTTCCAGCAACTCGCGCGCGACCTCCAGCGCAGGTGCATCGCGTAGGTCGTCGGTTTCGGGTTTGAAGGCCAGCCCTAGCAGGCCAATCGTTTTGCCTTTGATGATCTTCAGAACTTCTTGCAGCTTCAGCACGGGCACATGACGTTGGCGTTTGTTGACTGAGACGGTGGAGCGAAGCAGTTCCGGTTCGTAGTTATATTCATTCGCAATATCAATGATTGCCGAAACATCTTTGCCAAAGCACGAACCGCCCCAGCCGACGCCCGCATTCAAAAACTTCGGCCCGATGCGGCTGTCCAGGCCGAAGCCGCGCACGACTTCTTGAACATCCGCGCCAACGCGCTCGCAGATGTTGGCGATTTCGTTGGCAAAGCTGATCTTGGTCGCCAAAAAAGCATTGGCTGCATACTTAATCATCTCTGCCGAAGCTAGATCGGTTGTCACCACCGGCACGGCGGTGAATCCGGACAGGCGCGGCGCTGAAGCTGGCGGCACGAAGGTCTGTTCGACAATGGGTTCGTACAGGGCGCGTAGTCGCTCCGCCGCATAAGCATCAGTCGCGCCGATCACAATGCGGTCGGGGTAGAACGTATCCCTGATCGCCGAGCCTTCGCGCAGGAATTCCGGATTTGATGCAACCAGGAAAACATCTTCGGGTTTAATGCCGGCCTGACGGCGGCTGGCGCCAGTGGTCGGGTTTTCCCCCTGTCCGCTGCTTTGCCCAACAGCCACACTCGCTAATCGTTCGCGGTAAGTAGGATTCTCCTGTAAGCCCTCTTTGACTAGCATCTCTACCCAATTACCCGAACCAATAGGCACAGTGGATTTGTTGACCACAACGCGGCGGCGTTCGCAATCCAGCGCACGACCGACCGATTGTGCGACGGTTTTGACATAAGAAAGGTCAGCCTTGCCGCTGGCTAGTGGTGGCGTGCCAACCGCGATGAAGATCACTTCGGACGTTTTGACTGCCGACGCCAGATCGGTCGAAAACTTCAAATTCCCGCGTTGGAGTCCGGTCGCGATTAACTGATCCAATCCGGGTTCGTAGATCGGCGATTTCCCTTCGCGCAGCATTTGAATTTTGCGCTCATCAATATCCACACACACCACGGAGCGTCCCAGATAAGCCAGACAGGTTCCCGTCACCAGTCCGACGTAGCCGGTGCCAACAACACAAACTTCCACTGCTTGCCTCCTTGAAAACTAACGCCACTGCTTAGGGGTATTTCGCGGGTCAGCGAGATGATATCCAGATGTTCCAATTGACAGGGATTAAGGTCGGCGCATCAGGCGCGAGACTATAGCAAAGTGACTGTGGACTGTCACCCAACAAAGCTGCGAGAAATTCGCCGAGAGTTTGCCAACAAAGGTTGGATGATCAATTCATCACTTTACCTATTCAAAAGGCGCGGGATACTTTTCAAAGTTCCCGCGCCCGGTTGGGTTCACGCTGATTACTTATCGGGATACCGGCCTACTTTTTCTTTTCATACAGAAAAGCCGTGTCCAGAATCTTTGCTTGTTTGCCGTCGTGAACGGCGAACTTGCCGCCCTGCCACAATGTGGCCGCGCCGTATTCGCCCGCCTTGTTGACGGCATAAAAGCTGATGTTGAATTTGGCTAGTTCTGTCAGATTATCACCGTACCGATGCGAAATGCGTTTGAGCGCGTCCATCGCGGCTTCGGTCGGCGGCATCCCGCGGCGCATATTTTCAACAACGGTGTAGCCACCACAAGTGTAGATGTTCTCTTCGCCACGACCGGTGGAACCCGCCGCGCCGACTTCGTTGTCAACGTATAAGCCAGCGCCGATGATCGGTGAATCGCCGACGCGACCGGGAATTTTCCACGCTAGGCCGGAAGTCGTCGTGACGCCTGAAATATCATTATTGGCATCAACTGCCAGGCAGTTGATCGTGCCGGTTGGGCGGCGGCGAATAATGTCCGCAGCCCAATTGTTGAAAGCAATCTCTTCACTGGACAGGCCCAAGCTGGAAATACGCTTGCCTGGTGCTGATGCCGGATGCGGGTGCTTAGGGCTGGCTCCCCAGGCATCTTCATCGCTCATCATCTCTTTCCACTTAATCCAAATCTTGCGTGAATCTTCGGTCAATAAGTCTTCTTTCTTAAAGCCGTGCGCCAGCGCGAACCGCAATGCGCCTTCGCCAACGATCAAAAGATGGTCGGTGCGTTCGAGCACGAGTTTGGCAACCTTAGACGGATTTTTGATGTTGCGCAGGCTGGCCACAGCGCCTGCGCGGCGCGACGGGCCATGCATAACGCTGGAATCCAATTCAACATCGCCGTCTGCGTTAGGCAGGCCGGCATATCCCACCGAGTTATCGCGCGGGTCATCTTCTACAATGTTGACGCCAGCAACCACGGCGTCCAGCGTGTCGCCGCCAGCCTTCAAAATCTGCATCGCCTTGCTGACGCATTCCAACCCGCCGTTGAAGACGGTGCCGTTCGGCTGGGGGTTGATATTGGCGCTGGAGATAACCACAGGGCGCGCCTGACCCATCGGCTTTAGCTGTTGCGCGGCGGCGGATGATTCATCCGCCAGCGCATTGTCAGCCAGGAGCGGCGCGCTCAAGCCAGCCAGCGTTGTGTTGCGGATAAATTCTCTTCGTCCCACGGAATCTTTTGGGCGTTGTTCGCTACTCATCGTGTCTCCTGATTTAGTTTTGTTATTTGCCATCGGGCTCATTCAGCCTATCTAGCCCTCGGGTTTGATCTTTTCCAGATCTCGCAGTTTCTCTTCAGCTTGCTGAATCTTCTGGTCGGTTTCCGTGCTGAGTTTCTGGTAAATGTCGAGCGAGGAAGTTTGATCAGTCTCCACTTTGCGCAGGCGTTCTTTCTCGCCTTGAACCAATCGCAGGCGGTTTTCCAAGTCTGCCTTCAGCATTTGGATCGTCGCTTCGCGATTGATTGACGCTGTCTGGGCAGTCTGCGCGACCAATGCCTCGCGCGTCGTCAGTTGCTGCAAACGCTGCTCTTCGGTTTCGAGCGCGGTAATACGCTCACGGATCGGGCGTAAATCATTTTCATAGCGGTCAATCCGCTGTTCTACCCGCGACTGCCGCAGCAGATCAATACTCATCTGCTGCCGCACATTCAGCGCTTTCAATTCCTGTGACAGGTTCCTCAATTCCGCTGTCAGCGAAGTCATCGCCTGGGTAATCGCATCTGGGGGCGCGGGCGCAGCTATAGGCGGTTCACCGGTCTTGGGATTGGGCTGCTTTGCCGGGGTAGCATCTTTGTTTTCCAGATCAATAATGCTTGGGTACTGCGGGGGATTTTTGACCGTGCGCTTTGGTTTTGACGGCTGCTGTCCAACAGCAAAACCTGCCAAGGCGATCAATAAAAACGAGAAGAGAGAAAACCTTCGATACTTCATAATACCTCAATGATTTGGCGTGGGGGCCGACAAAAAACGGTTTGGCCGGGCCCCCACACCATTACTCATGCCCTCTTAACTAACCGGATTAAGAGGAGCAAAACTACTGCTCCAATAAATGCGGTAATCAGCAATCCGAGCGTGCCTCCGCCTGCTGAAACGCCAAGTTGGCTAAATAGCCAGGCACCAAGAAACGCCCCAATGATGCCGATGACGATGTCGCCGACCAGGCCGAAGCCGCCGCCCTTCATGACAACTCCGGCAAGCCAGCCAGCAATAGCTCCGACAACCAACAAGATGATCAAGTTATTACCGGCAAATGGCCCGGCCAGAAGTAAAACTAACGCAGTTCCGATCATAGATTCTCCTTTTTCAGGTGACTTACAGTTGAGGACTACGCGCTACTGTCAGCCAACGCATGCCGGCACGGCAGCGCGTGTGAGGAACAACAGGATGATAGCTACTGCAAATAAATGTCGTGGCGACCTTCAGCGCGCGCCTTGCACAACCTTTGGAAATGACGGGACGCTGGCGTTACCTTCTTTATCAATCGCCTGCACGGCGAAAAAGTAATCGTCTTTTGAATAATTTTTCATGACGAATTCAGCCACATTGCCGACCTCGATACTGCGCTGCCAGAAAGGCTGGTACGTTTCGCGCCAAAGTATACGG
>JBDSAM010000124.1:0-6373 GCA_039922135.1 Blastocatellia bacterium | reverse complement strand
CGAAATAGTTGACGAGACCCATAGCTTAGCCAAGGTCGAAGTCGGCGGCGTGCGGCGCAACATTAACTGTGCGAACTGCGCGTTGCTTGACGACGTTCGCGTCGGTGATTACGTGCTGATCCACGTCGGCTTCGCGATGAGCAAAAAAGACGAGGACGAGACGCAAAAGACGCTGGCGCTGATGCGGGAGTTAGGAATGTACGAGCCGGAGATGGAACAGATCAAAACCAGTGAGGCTTAGGCTGTAACGGACGAAGACGAAGATTTCTCGAAGATGTTTTATTCATTCCTGCACGCCGGCGATAAGAGCGGCGCGGGTGACGGGCTGCGCCATTCGCTGCTGGTTAAAGCCCGCGAAAGCGCCGAAGTCAAGCAGCAGTTCTTCGAGACTAACCAGGAGACGATCTTGCAGGCGTTGCTGGCGATGGCCAGCGCGGCGGCAATCCCTTCATTTGCGGTAACGGCGGCAACGCAACGGACGCTGCTCACATCGTGGTCGAATTTATACATTCGGTCACAGTGGGACGCAAAGCGCGACCGGCCATTGCGCTCGGCAACGACATCGCCACTGTCACCGCTCTGGCCAATGAAGTGGGCTTGGCCGATATTTTCTCAAGGCAACTCATCGCGCTTAGCCGGAAGGGCGACATCCTGCTCGGCCTTTCGAACCAGCGGCAACTCCGGCAATTTGCTGCGGGCGGTGCCTCTTTTTCGAGGGGTAGCGATTCGCCCGTCAGTGCGGCTTGATTGACGTGCAGGTCTTTCGTTTGCGGCAGGCGCGCATCGGCGGGCACCAGGTCTCCGGAGGAAAGCCTGAAGACATCGCTCGGAACGATTTCGCGCCACGGCAGCTCGCTCAATTTGCCATCTCGCAAGATGGTGGCCTTCGGCGCGAACTGACCGCGCAACCGTTCAGCGGTGCGTTGCGAATGCCAGGTCTGAAAGTAGTTGATAACGATGCTGGCCACCACCATCAATGTAATGATCGTGGCGTTGACTATCTATCCGACGAAGTCAGTCACCAATGGGTTCGCAAAGAGAAGTAGAGCCTGAATCAAGCCTGCCGCGCTCCGCGCTCGAGCTTGCTCGTTGGGGCCGACTTTAGCCAGTCTCTCTTTGGCTTCCTGCGTGGTCATGCCGCGTTTATCAATGCCAGGCTTTTCAGATGTGGTGACGGTTGCAACTTCCTGCATGCGCATCTCCTTCCGGACAAGCAAACTGACTACTTATGATCAGTTCAATTATTTCTGACGCCCTTTAGCCAAAGAGGGCGGTTCGATCGGGTCGCTGAAATCGCTTGTCCAATGCCAGTTCGTGATCTCCGGCAAGTCCTGGAAATTCTGTCGCGTATAAATCTGATGTTCGTACAGTTTCCGGTTGAAGACATCAATCAAATCTGACGCCTGCGACCGCAAGCGCGGGATGTGTTTCAAAGCTTCAATCGCCAGATGGTAGCGGCTCATTTGATTGAGCACGACCATATCGAACGGCGTGGTGGTGGTTCCTTCATCCCGGAAACCGCGCACGTGGAAGCGCGCTTCGTTGGCGCGTCCGTGCACCATGCTGTGAATCGCCCACGTATAGCCGTGATAAGCGAAGATCACCGGGGCTGATTCCGTAAACAGTTCTTCAAAAGCCAGATTGTCCATCCCGCTCGGATTCTCTTTCGGACTCATCAGCGTGCCCAGGTTCACCACGTTGACCACGCGCACCTTGATCCCCGGCAGGTGCTTTTGCAGCAGCCACGAAGCCGCGCAAGTTTCAATTGTCGGCACATCGCCCGCGCAGGCCAGCACGACATCTGGTTCGCCTTCGTCGTTGCTGGCGAACTGCCACGTGGATGCGCCGCGTGAACAGTGCTGATTGGCTTCGTCCATCGTCAGCCATTGAAGCTGTGAATCCTTTCCGCAGGTCACGACGTTGACGTAGTTGCGGCTGCGCAAGCAGTGATCGAAGACGCTCAACAGGCAATTGGCGTCCGGGGGATAGTAGATGCGGATCACATCGCTTTTGCGCGCCAGCGCGTTGTCCACAAAGCCGGGCGCTTGATGGCTGAAGCCGTTGTGGTCGTTGCGCCAGCAGTGACTGCTCAGAAAAATATTGAGCGAGGCGATGTCTCTGCGCCACGGGAATTCCTGGCATTGATCCAGCCACTTGGCATGCTGCGTAACCATTGAATCAACGATCTGGGCGAAAGCTTCATAAGACGACCACAGCCCGTGCCGCCCGGTCAGCAGGTACCCTTCCAGCCAGCCCTCGCAGCAATGTTCGCTGAGTACTTCGATCACTCGACCATCGGGGCTGATGTGATCATCGAGTGAAACCTTTTCGCCGACGCTGCACCGGTTGGTTGCGTCAAACACGGCGTTGAGCCGGTTGGAATTGGTTTCGTCAGGGCAGAACAAACGGAAGTTCGTCGGGTTCAGTTTGATGATGTCGCGGAAGAATTCGCCCAGTTTACGCGGCGCTTCGGCGATGACTTGGCCGGGGCCGGGCACTTGGATGGCGTAGTCGGCAAAGTCGGGCAGGTTGAGGGCTGCCAGCAATCGTCCGCCATTGACGTGCGGGTTTGCGCCCATCCGGCGGCTTCCTTCCGGCACAAGTTCCCCCAACTCCGCCGCTAAACGTCCTTCACTATCAAAAACACTTTCCGGTTCGTAGCTCTTCATCCACGTTTCCAGCATCTGCAAATGATCGGGATTTTCGCGCACTGAAGACAGTGGAACCTGATGCGCGCGGAAAGTCCCTTCGATTGGAATACCGTCCACTTGTTTCGGGCCAGTCCAGCCTTTGGGCGTGCGCAGGATGATCATCGGCCACTTAGGACGCTGTGTGAATCCGTTCTTGCGCGCGTCGTTCTGAATCGCATGAATCTCGGCATAGCACTCATCAAGCGTTCCCGCAAACTCTTGGTGCAAAGTCGCGGGATCATTCCCTGCGACGAAGTGCGGGTGGTAACCGCGCCCCTGATAAAGCAGCGAAAGTTCGTCATCGCTGGTGCGGGCTTCGACGGTTGGGCCAGCGATCTTATAACCGTTGAGGTGCAGAATCGGCAGCACCGCGCCGTCGCGCACCGGATTCAGAAACTTGTTGCCCTTCCAGCTTCCTTCCAGCGGGCAGGTCTCGGCCTCGCCGTCGCCAACGACGCAAGCGACGATCAGATCGGGATTGTCGAATGCCGCACCGAACGCATGCAGCATCGCATAACCCAACTCGCCGCCTTCGTGAATGGAGTTGGGCACGTGCGGGCCGCAGTGGCTGGGCACGCCGCCCGGCGTCGAAAACTGCCGGAAGAAAAGCCGCATCCCGGCGGCGTCCGTTGTGATTTCGGAATGAACTTCGGAATAGGTTCCTTCCAGATAAGCTTGTGCATTGAGCGCGGGGCCACCGTGGCCAGGGCCGGCAATGTAAATGACGTTGGCGTCCTGCTCTTTGATCAACCGGTTCAGATGCACGTAAATGAAGCTCAGGCCGGGCGAGGTGCCCCAATGGCCGAGCAGGCGCGGCTTGATGTGCTCAGGCGTCAGCGGCTCTTGCAGCAGCGGGTTTTCGCGCAGATAGATTTGACCGATCGTCAGATAGTTTGCGGCTTGCCAGTAACGCTGCATTCGGTTGAGTAGTTCGGGCGAAAGCGGCCCTTTCACAGGCTCTTTCTTTTGCGCTGTGCCTTTACTCTCAACTGCGGTCGAAAGCTTTTCATTGAAATCAAACATTCATTGCTCCTGCGGAAAATGTCCGACAAACTTCAGTTTGTCGGGGTTCTGGGAATGCGTGCGCTTGTGAGTCAACGACAACTGAAGTTTGTCGGACACGCGCGCCGCGCGATTTTCATTGCCCAGTGAGCTTGATGGTGTGTCTGGCAATCATCAGGTCTTCATTGGTTTTGATCACGCGGACTTTGACGCGGCTGTCGTCGCCGGAGATCACGGGCGCGTTGGCTTGATTGCGTGTCGCATCCAGCTTGATTCCCAAAAACTCCAAACCGGCGCAGATGCGCTCGCGGATTGCGGCGGCATGCTCGCCGATCCCGCCGGTGAAAACGAGTATTTCCACCCCGCCGAGCGCCGCAGCGTATGCCCCCAGGTATTTTTTCGCGCGGTAACAGAACAGGTCAATCGCTTCAGCGGCGTGCGGATCAGTCGCTTCTCGTTCCAGCAGGTCGCGCATGTCTGCGCTCGTGCCTGACACTCCTAGCAAACCCGCCTGCTTGTTGATCAGCGTCTTGATCGCTTCAAGCGTCATCTTTTTTTCTTCGATCAGATAGAGGAGTAGGCCTGGATCAATGTCGCCAGCTCGTGTGCCCATGACCAGCCCTTCGGTTGGGGTAAAGCCCATGGACGTATCAATGCTCTTGCCCCCGCGGATGGCGGCCAGGCTCGCACCGTTCCCCAGGTGGGCAACGATCACACGGCCATCCGCCGCTGCGCCGTCGAGCGCGCGCAACTGCTCCGTGATGTATTCATAGGAAAGGCCATGAAAGCCGAGACGCTGGATGCCTTCGTCATAGAAATTGTGCGGCAGCGCGTACATCCGCGCCACCCTTGGCATCTGGCGGTGAAAGGCTGTGTCGAAGCAGGCGATTTGCGGCAAGGCAGGAAAGCAGCTTTTAACAAACTTGATCCCGTTGATCGCCTGCGACAGGTGATCAGGATCGAGCGGCATCAACGCTTGCAAAGCCGCAAGTAACTCTGGCGTGACCAACTGCGGCTCACGATAACGATGCCCGCCATGCACGATTCTGTGCCCTACGGCATCCAGTGATTGACCCTCATCTTGCCGCGCGAGCCAGGCGAACAGTTCCTGAAGTGCGGCGTTGTTGTCGGACAGGTCGTTCTGGCGGTCAAGCAAAGTCTCGCCGCTGGCATCGGTGATCTGCAAGCGGCTGCCCATGGGACTGCCAATCCTGCTCACCTCTACCGACAGCCTTAGCGACTCTTGCTCGCCCATCCAATAGAGCGCCGCTTTCAGGCTTGATGAGCCACTATTGATCGTTAGCACGCGCTGATTGGGTGCGGTCATAACTTATGATATTCGGGCATATGTGAACTGGAACTCACTTTTCTTCATACTCTCCCTCGTGCTTCATGCGTTCGTCAAAACCTTCCGATGACGCCGGGTCGAGTTCCCACCGATGTTCGTCTCTGGACTCCAATTTCTCGGTCGTATGTAGCGGCTCGCCTTCTTCATAATTCACCCCCATGGCCTTCCCCAACTCTTCCACGACGCTCTGATCGGGAGTCGGGTTGCCGCCGCCGACAGACTCTTCGCCCACATCCGCATCTTCCCAGGCTGCGTCAACGTCACCGCCTGATAACACAGGCGAAGTCGAATGATGCTGGCGCAACTTTTCGATTAATTGCTCCTGTCCTGCTAAGCCGAGATGAGCTGCTTCATCAAATTCGCTCTTCACTTCTTCAGATGGTTCAAATTTCTCGCTTTCAACTCTGCCCATGTCAATAAACTTTTCTTTCTTCTTCCTGGCCATAATCGTTTATCTCCTTTTTAGAAAGTGCTGCCGAGCTTTGGCTGCAATCTGCGGATCAGTCATCTTGTCAACTGTTTCAATCCCAACGATGCGCTTACTGAGTCCCTTCTTCTCAAGACGTTTTTCAAACTCGGCCTTGGCCTCGCCAGGGCCAAAGATCAGAATAGATTCCGCGTCGCCAATACACGCGGCCACATCGTCATAGTATTTGCTGAGATGGCCCGCGAATCTTCTGTCTTGCTGATCTTCCGCCGGTCCATGCGGAGTCTTATCGTGCGAACCACCGGAAAACCGGACATGTTTCTCAACGTTTGACTCGATGCGTTTTATTTCTTCCCCTTTGCCCGCGATCATCACGATCACAGCCTGCCTATGGTCAATCCACAGACCTACTTCACTTTTCATGGAATTCTCCTTCTCGACACCTTCGTTCGGTGCTCTACGATCTCTCTAAATGGTGAGCACTGATTGTGCCGCAGCAACCACCTGTCTTGTCCACGACGGGCAAGCTCGTCGCGCGATGCTCGTGGAGTTTCCGGCGCGCTTCTTCAACCGGCTCATCCGCGCTGCAACACGCAGACGCAGGGCGCATGATCTCTTCGACGCGAACTTCCGAAGCGTGCCGGTCATCAGCCGCCACACTGTGGCATACGTCGCGCTCGGTGACGACTCCGACCAAACGACGGCTTTGTTTATCCTCAACCACTGGCGCGCAGCCGCAGCCTGAATCGCGCATTGCTCGCGCAGCTTGTGTCGCCGTATCTTGCGGCGTACAGCACGAAGACGCTTCGATTGGTTTCATAACATCACTACAACAACTCATTTTCTTTTTCTCCTTCAGTTTTTGAGATCGGAATTTAATCACTGATGCGCTTCTATAGGCGGTCG
>JBDSAM010000123.1:0-5629 GCA_039922135.1 Blastocatellia bacterium | reverse complement strand
TCTGCCGAAAGAAAGCTGATATTGCCGAGGCCCGGTTTCGCTAAACTTGACTTGCCGTGAATGACTTGCCGAGCATTACATTGCCGTCGCGCCACCGTCTACAACAAAGACCTGGCCGGTGACAAACGACGATTCATCCGACGCCAAGTACAAAGCGATGCCGCCGATTTCATCCGGCGTGCCAACGCGGGGGATTGGCTGCGTCGCTTCCAGTTTCTTCAAGTGGTTTTCGTTCTTCCAGAAATATTCGCTGAAATCAGTTTCGATCAATCCCGGCGCAATCGTGTTCACGCGAATCTTGTGTTTGCCGAATTCCATTGCCCAGTTGCGCGACATCATAATCAACGCAGCTTTGGTCGCGCTGTAAAGCAGTCCCCCAGGTTGCGGATGCAAACCCGCGATCGAAGCGATGTTAATGATCGAACCGCCCGTGCCGCGCTCAATCATCTTCGGCACAGTCAGGCGAATCAGCCGCAGCGAAGAGACTACGTTCACCTCGAACATCTTGGCAAACATCTCGTCGGTAACATCCAGCGATGGCCCTTGGCCAATATTGGTAGCGCTGTTGTTGACCAGTATGTCCACCCGGCCGAAGAGCTTTTCAGTCTGACTCACTAGAAATTCTAACTGATCCGCACGTCCAACGTGGCACTCAACCGGCGCAATTTTGCCCGGCAACGAAGAAAACTCCTGCACCGTCGCTTCCAGATTTTCCAGCTTGCGGCTGGCGATGACGACGTTTGCGCCGGCACCGGCCAGACGTTTGGTAATGGCCTTACCGATGCCTCGCCCGCCGCCGGTAACAATCGCGACCTTGCCTTGCAGACTGCCAGAATCATTTCCAGTGTTCATGCGTGAGGAATTCTCCTTGCTGATGATTTTGTGTTTGCTGGGTGTGGACGCCGCCTATCTTAGTCCCTGATTGGATTAGATGGGAAGGCTTTTCCCTCTTCATCCTCAAATTTCTTGTCCGACGGAGTTGAAACCATTGCTTTCAAGCTGGGACGAAATTCTATACAACAATGGCACAAAGCGCCGAGTTGCCTGCCGCATAAAAAAATTCCGTGAATTGCTGGAAGAACCTGCCGATTGCGCGTTTCTTACCAGTGCCAGTAAGATCTGCTGGTGTTGAGTAAGGACGTGGCGGTTCGATGCCGGTAACTAACAATCCCCGCTGCTACCCCTCGATTAGCTCTTTGGCGCGAAAAAGGCCGGTTGTACCCAGTGAGCAATCGGCCTTTTCGCTGCCTCCCTAGATTTTCCTCCTCACCCCTAACCACTGAATTCCCATCCGGTGTCAAGCAATTCTCCCTCACTACCCAATCGCACTGCCCTTGGGTCAGGCATCTTGTATACAAAGATGACTGAAGGCAGTTTCGATTGCGGATTGCTTGACCGGATGGGAAGAGTGGAGTAAAAGTTGCAACCGATCATAGAGCTGCCCGATCAATTCGTGCAGCTTTAATTTTTTAGTCAGGAGGTGTGTGTGCATCGAATTCCGCGGTACTGTTCGCTTGACGGCTTCACCGAGCTAAGTTCTTCACTCGAAGGAGTTGCCCTGCGCACACTCACTCAATTCGACACTGTCTGCGTACGCACGCTTAACAACGATTACTACATTTTCGTGTTAGAGCCTGAAACCGGCAAGGCTTTGGTACAAGGCGGCCGTTACTTCGAAGAGCCAATCGAAGCCACCATTAGCGGTTCGACCTTCGGCGGTTGCATGTTGAAGATGGGTTGGCTGGGCATTGGCCTCCGCATTGAATTCTACTCTGGTGGCCAACGCATTGTGACCTCGCCCGTTCAATCGCTGCGCGTGGAACACGGCGACAACTGATCCTGCCTGAATCTACTAACCAGCCACACCAGCAATAAAGCCGCCGTCCCGCCCGAAGTATCAATCAAACTGTCATAAATCGAACTGGTGCGATAGTGCGTGAAGCTCTGATGAAATTCATCCGATAATGCGTACGCCGCCAGTATTAACCAGGCGTAAATCGCCCAGCGGCACGCCCAACGCAAGCGCGAATTGCCGCGAAAAGCGCGAAAGAGCAGCAAGGCCAGAATGCCATACTCAGTGAAATGCGCTGCTTTGCGAATCAGGAAATGAATCGGACGGAACTGATCAGGAGTCAGACTAGGAATGACTGCGTGAAAAATGTCGAAAAACAACGAGCCAGTGTTTTCCCCTGAAAAGGTGTCAGTGGAAAAAGAGAAAATGGCTGCCATCCATAGAATAGGTGGCAGCCAATAGAATAGTTTCGATTGTGGATTGCGAAGTGTGGATTGCGGATTGTTAGTAGTCCCCATATTCCCGCTTGAACTCATTATTGGGAACGCCTTTATTTCGCAATCCGCACTCCACAATCGCTAGAGGGCTTCCGCGCCGCTAACGACTTCGATGATTTCGCGCGTGATCCTGGCCTGACGCACGCGGTTCATCACCAGGGTCAGTTTATCAATAACTTCCGAAGCGTTCTTCGATGCTGAATCCATTGCTGTCATTCGCGCGCCAAGCTCCGACGCGACAGATTCCAGCAGCGCGTGATAAACCTGATTCTCAATCAGCTTCGGCAAAAGTTCGCTGAAGATAACGTTGGCTGGTTGTTCATAAATGTAATCCACCAGCGTTTCCGGCTGGCCGCCTTCAGGCGCGTCCAGATGGCCAATTGGCAGCAGTTGCTCAACAACTGGTCGTTGCGAAAGCGCCGATTTGAATTCGTTGTAGAGAAGATAGACGCGGTCAACCAGATGTTCTTCAGACTTGTAATCGGCAATCAACCCCTGCCCAATAACGATTGCATCAGCAGCATTAACCTTGCCCGTGCCAGTGATCCCCACATGGTTACGTCGGATATTGACCGGACGGCGGCGAAAATATTCCAGACCTTTGCGTCCGACCAAAACCAGTTCAACATCTTTGTCTGCATTTTGACGAATGAACTCCTGCGCGGCTTTTACCAGATTGGTATTGAATCCACCGCACAGACCTTTGTCGGCAGTCACCAGCGCCAGCACCACATGCTCCCTGCGGCCATCAAGCTCGCGGCCGTGGCCGACCAGCAATGGGTCTGTGTAATCCCCTGCTCGCCTGCCCGCATCACCCAAAATCTGCATCATCTTGGTCGTGTAGGGCCGGGCGGCGGTTACGCGTTCCTGCGCGCGGCGCAAACGGGCAGCCGAAACCATCTTCATGGCCTTCGTAATCTGCCGCATGTTTTTGACGGCGCGAACACGCCGCCTTAGGTCTTGTAAGCTAGGCATAGTGGTAGTGGTTGGTGGCTAGGTATCAGTTGTCGGCCGTAAATTTCAACGACGAATCACTGACAATAGGCCACTGACGATTATGCGGCTGCGCTTTTGACTTGAGCGTTGTACCGCTTCTTGAATTCTTCAAGCGTCGAGGTCAGCATTGCTTTTACTTCGTCATTGATCTGCTTCTTGTCGCGCAATGCCGTCAGCAGCGCCGTTCCACCCGCATCCAGGAATTTCATTAGTTCAGTTTCAAAGTGGCGAATCTGACTGACCGGTACATCATCAGCGAAGCCATTGGTCGCCGACCAAACTGCCACGACCTGTTTTTCGACATCCATCGGCACGTACTGATCCTGCTTCAGGATTTCGGTCAGGCGTTGGCCGCGAGCAAGCTGGCGTTGCGTCGCCGCATCCAGGTCGGAGCCGAACTGCGCGAAGGCAGCCAGTTCGCGGTACTGCGCCAGTTCCAGTCGCAGCGTGCCGGCCACCTGCTTCATCGCCTTGATCTGCGCGTTGCCGCCCACGCGGCTGACGGAGTTGCCAACGTTGATTGCCGGGCGAATACCAGAGTTAAACAAGTCCGATTCCAGAAAGATCTGCCCGTCGGTAATCGAAATAACGTTGGTCGGGATGTAGGCCGAAATGTCGCCTGCCTGAGTTTCAATCACCGGCAAGGCCGTGATCGAACCGCCGCCGCGCGCATCGCTGTATTTCGCCGCGCGCTCCAGCAAACGCGAGTGCAGATAGAACACGTCGCCCGGATACGCCTCGCGTCCTGGCGGACGGCGCAGCAGCAGGGAAATTTCACGATAGGCCGCCGCATGCTTGGACAAGTCGTCGTAGATGCACAGCACCGCTTTGCCCCGGTCCATAAAATATTCGCCGATGGCGCAGCCCGAATAAGGCGCGATGTACTGCATCGCCGCTGGTTCAGAAGCCGAAGCCGTGACGATGATCGTGTAGCTCATCGCATCATTGCGTTCCAGCGCCGCCTGCACCTGTGCCACGGTCGAAGCCTTCTGGCCAATAGCCACGTAGATGCAGATCACATCCTTGCCTTTTTGGTTGATGATCGTGTCGAGCGCGACGGCGGTCTTGCCGGTCTGGCGGTCGCCGATAATCAATTCGCGTTGGCCGCGACCGATGGGCACCATTCCGTCAATTGCCTTTAGGCCTGTCTGCATTGGCTCTTTGACGCCCTGGCGATCCACGATGCCGGGCGCGATGCGCTCGATCGGCATAAAGTCGCTGGTCGTGATCGGGCCTTTGCCATCCATCGGCTGCCCCAGCGCGTTGACCACACGGCCCAGCATCGCTTCGCCCGCCGGAACTTCGATGATGCGCTTGGTGCGTTTGACGATGTCACCTTCTTTGATCAACTGAAAGTCGCCGAGCAACACCGCGCCGACTTTGTCCTCTTCCAAGTTGAGGGCCAACCCGGCAGCGCCTTTCCCGAAATCCAACAATTCGCCGGCCATCACTTTTTCCAAGCCGTGAACTTCGGCGATCCCGTCGCCCACTTTGATCACCGTGCCTACTTCGTCCACGGTCACTCCGGCGTCGAAGTTTTCAATCTGCTGCCGGATGATTTTGCTGATCTCATCTGCTCTGATTTCGTTAGCCATATTTGCTCCGTGTGGTGGTTGGTGGTTAGTGGCTGGTGGGTTGGTCTGGTCAGTCTTTTTCAACCAACCACCAGCCACTAACCAACGGCTATGGACTCATCAGGCGCTGCTTCATCTGCGCCAATTGATTTTTGATTGAACCGTCGTAAACCAGACTGCCAATGCGCGTCACGACACCGCCAATAATATCGGCATCGGTGCGGAATTGCAGCCGCACGTCTTTCCCGGTGGCCGCCCGCAGCTTGTCGCGCAGCATCGTCTTCTCCTGCTCGCTGATTTCGCGTGCGGTGGTCACTTCTGCCGAAACGATGTTTGTGCGCGCATCCAGTTCGCGTGACAATGCCCGCAGCATCTGATCCAAGCTGTGCAAGCGCGAATTGGCCAGTAGAAGCTGCAGGAAGTTATTTGAAGTCGGGCGCAGGGCAAGCCGCGCTAGCAGGTCATTCAACACGCCGCGCTTGCGTTCCAGGGACAGCACCGGACTGGCAAATACGTTGCGCAACTGTTCGTGCCCGTCCATCAATCGCGCAAAGCCGTTCAGGTCATTTACAACTTCATTCATCTCGCCGCGCTCTGTGATGACATCTGCCAGCGCGCGTGCATAACGATTGGCAATGGTGGTTACGCTCATAATCTTGGTGATTTGTGGTTGGGTGTTGGTGCTTGGTCTCGCCGGTAATTTTCACCCAGTTACTGACCATTGATCACCAACCACCGATTTACACTTTGCTCATCTCCTCGCCCATGCG
>JBDSAM010000122.1:0-3215 GCA_039922135.1 Blastocatellia bacterium | reverse complement strand
CGGCGACGGCGGGGAAGATGCCTTTGTAGCCGCCCGAAAACCCGGCCATAAAATGCGGTTCGATAAAGCCCATCACGATGCGCTTATCGGCTTCGACGTACTCTCGGTTGAAATACACATCGCGGCCATCAGCCGTTTTGCCTGCGAACGCAAGAGTCGCCGCATCGTGCGAGTTGTGATTAACAATGCGGTAGCGCATGGCGACCTGATTGCCCACCATTTGTTCCAGCTCAGCAGGCGTGTTGACGCGGTGCGAGCCGGTGCCGTTGATAATGACAAAGTTTTCAGCGGGTACGTGCGAGAGTTCAGCAAATAACCAACCGAGCAAGCGATCATTGGGCAATGGGCGCGTAATGTCCGGGATGACAATAGCAACTTTGTCATTTGCGCCAATCAGTTCCTTCAGCGGTTTTGTGTTGATCGGCGAGCGCGCTGCGTCAACGAAAGCCGCCGCCTCGTCTGGCAAGCCGGGAATGAAGCGCGGTGCCAAAACAGTGACGTTGTCGGATGGAATTTCGACTTGCAGGCCATCCTGGCCGTATTGCAGATGTGTGAGCATAAGTTTTCGGATTCGGTTTTTAGCAGTCTTCAACCAGGAATATTGTAACGACTTCGCTTAATGCTTTGGGTTTGTGTTTGCTTGCTTCGCCGGATTGAATCAGCAGTCCGTCGCCCGCTTCATAAATCATAGCTTCGCCATCAAAATCAATTTCCAGCCGGCCTTCAACTACAAATCCAGCATGGCCTTTCAGGCACCAATCTTCTTCGACAAAGCCTTTGGTAATTTCCAAAAGTCTGATCTGTTTGCCGGCTTGTGTAAAAGTGCGAGAGCGAATGCCGGGCGCAGAAGAATTCCAGGCAATCGCATCAAAATCAATTGTGCAGGCATCGCTCATTCTTTGTGTGTCTCTTCAGCCAGCGAACCATACCGGCGAAGTTGCGGCGATTGGAATGCGATGGTTGCTACAACGATCAACGTTCCGATCCCGCCGCCGACCACCGATAAGATCGGCCCGAACAAGGCCGCCACCGCGCCCGATTCAAACCGCCCAATCTCGTTCGAAGCGTTGATGAACATTCCATTAACGGCGGAAACGCGGCCACGCATTTCATCGGGCGTCAGCAATTGCACCAGTGTGTGACGGATAACGACGCTGATGTTATCGAATGCGCCAGTCAGGAACAACATTGCCAGCGACAGCCAGAAATTGCGCGACAGGCCAAAGACAACCGTTGCCACGCCGAAACCCGCGACAGCCCACAGCAGTGTGCTTCCGGCTCTTTTCAGCGGCGGCAGGTGCGCTGTCAGCAAAGCCATTGTCACCGCGCCCAGCGACGGCGCAGCCTGCATCCAGCCCAGGCCTGTTGGCCCGACTTTCAAAATATCTTTTGCGTATACCGGTAACAACGCGACCGCGCCGCCCAGCAGCACGGCGAATAAGTCCAGCGACATTGTGGTGAACAGCAGCTTATTGCGCCAGACGTATTCGAAACCGACGCTCAGTGATCGCCAGTTGTTGCTGGTGGAATGCGATTCGACGGCGAAAGAGCGTTTCGTCAGCATTGCCAGCGCCATGAAGTAACAAAGACTGCCAATCGCCCCGATCAGGTAAACGCGCGTTGCTCCGCCCAGCAAATCAATCATAAATCCGCCCAGTGCCGGCCCTAGCATTGAAGCCATCTCGAATCCGCTGATCGTCCACGAAACTGAATTGGTGAAGATCGAGCGTGGTACAAGCTGCGGCATCAGGGACGACCGCGCCGGCCCTTGAAATGCTCTTGCCAGGCCGCTGACCAGTAAGCAGACGTAGATCAATCTGACGCTGCCACCGTTGGTGGAAACAAGCGCCAATCCCAACGAACTGATAACGGCAAATACGGTTGCCGCCATCAGGACTTTTCGCCGGTCAAAACGATCCGCGATTTGTCCGGCGGGCAGCGCCAACCCAATCATCGGCGCGGCTTGTACTAACCCGACCATTGCCAGCGGCCAGGCCGATCGCGTCTTTTCATAAAGCTGCCAGCCGACGGCAACGTTCTGCATCTGCACGCCCAGCACCGACAGCACGTGCCCGCCCAGGAAGAGGCGGAAATCACGCACACGCAGTGCGGCGTATGGATCGTGTTTGACTGATATTGGTTTTGGGGCTTCGGCGGGTTCAGTGAGTGGCGATTCGGCGGACATCTTGGGATCGAAAGTTGAAATCTGAGACTTGAGATTGAAAAATTGGGCTAGATTGAAATCGAAAAGGGCGACCGTTGCAGGTCGCCCTTTTCTTCGCCATGCGGATGAGAGGAATCGAACCTCCACAAGATTGCTCTTACTAGCACCTGAGACTAGCGCGTCTACCAATTCCGCCACATCCGCATTTGGGTAGGCGCATACTACTGATCGAGTTATAGGCTGTCAAGACACCTGACCGGATTCAATCTTTATTCATGCTTTTCAGGCCGAGTTCTTCCTGAATCTCCCGCAACGAGGCGATCACGAATGCGCAATGTTCATCAAAGCTCAGACTCAGTTCTTCCGCGCCCTTCCATAAATCATCGCGATTGACCGTGCGGGCGAAAGCTTTGTCTTTCATGCGTTTTTTGACCGATGCTGGTTCCAGCGTATCAAAGCTTTTATCCGGCCTGATCAACGCACAGGCGGTCAAAAAGCCGCATAGTTCATCGTTCGCAAACAGCGCGTGTTCCATCAAGGTTTCGCGCGCGATGCCAGTGTAATCGGCGTGCGACAGGATCGCGCGGTTGACTGCTTCGGGATAGCGGTGTTCGCGCAGAACTTCAGAGCCAAGTTGCGGGTGGCGCTGATCGGGATAACGTTCGTAATCGAAATCGTGGAGCATCCCGACCAAGCCCCACTTTCCTTCGTCTTCGCCGTATTTGCGTGCGCAGGCCCGCATCGCATGTTCGACGGCGCGGGCATGTTTGCGCAGGCTTTCTCCTTGAGTCCATTCACACAACAACTGCCAAGCTTGTTCGCGTGTGGGCAATGTCTCAGGCATATTTTTTCTCCGGTGAACGTCGAGGTAGGCTTTTTTTACCTGCGTTTGTCCGGCAAGGCAAGTGTGGTAGATTTTGGATTGGTTAAGCGACTCGAATCCTAATAGCAATAACGTAAGATAGAAAACAAGAACGGCCAGCAATCAGCTTTCAATATCTCGCTTGAATTGAAAGCTGACGGCTGACCGTTTATTAACAACGTTCCCATT
>JBDSAM010000121.1:0-3792 GCA_039922135.1 Blastocatellia bacterium | reverse complement strand
CCTTGACCACGCGCTTGACGCGCCGCAGCGTGCCAAGCTCCTGTTTCATCACGGCCAACAGGATCAATCCTGTATCTCTTGCAAATTCATATGCCTGCTCTTTGGTGAATTCAATGCCTACCTTGCCGGTGACGATGACGCCTTTGCCCGCCAGAAACAGCAGGTTGCCCGTGCGCACGGCGTGAACGTAATTGCCTGCTGGCGTGGGAACTGGCGGCAGGGAAGCTTCGATTTCTGCAAGTCTGTCCGACATCATTACCCTCCATCATTAGCCAACGCTTCCTTCCAGTTTCATTCCCAACAGCCTCGTTGCTTCGACGGCAAATTCCATCGGCAATTCGCGGAAAACTTCTTTGCAAAAGCCGTTGATGATCATCGAGACGGCGTCTTCGGTTGAGACGCCACGCTGGTTGAAGTAGAAAATTTGCTCTTCGCTGATCTTCGATGTCGAAGCTTCGTGTTCGATCTTCGCTGTATTGTTGCCGACTTCAATGTACGGGAAGGTGTTCGCGCTGCACCGCGGGCCAATCAGCAAGCTGTCGCATTGCGAATAGTTCCGCGCGTTTTCGGCTTTCGGCAGCACTTTGACCAGCCCGCGATAGCTGTTATTCGAACGACCGGCGGAGATGCCTTTCGACACGATGCGGCTGCGCGTGTTCTTGCCGATGTGGATCATCTTCGTGCCGGTGTCGGCTTGCTGCATGTGGTTCGTCAGCGCGACCGAATAGAATTCGCCGATGGAATTGTCGCCTTGCAGAATGCAGCTTGGATACTTCCACGTAATAGCCGATCCGGTTTCAACCTGCGTCCATGAAATCTTGGAATTGACGCCGCGACACGCGCCGCGCTTGGTGACGAAGTTATAAATACCACCTTTGCCCTGCTCGTCCCCCGCATACCAGTTCTGCACGGTGGAGTACTTGATTTCGGCATTGTCCAGGGCAACCAGTTCGACCACTGCCGCGTGCAACTGATTCTTATCGAACTTCGGCGCGGTGCAGCCTTCCAGATAGGAAACGTGGCTGCTGTCTTCGGCGACAATCAGCGTGCGTTCAAACTGGCCTGACTCTGAATTATTGATGCGGAAGTAGGAAGACAGTTCCATCGGCGAGCGCACGCCTTTGGGAATGAAGCAGAACGAACCGTCCGAAAAGACTGCCGAGTTCAATGCCGCAAAGTAGTTGTCGGTGTAGGGCACGACTGAACCCAGATACTTTTTGATCAGTTCAGGGTGATTATGCACCGCTTCTGAAAACGAGCAGAAGATGACTCCTGCTTCGGCCAGTTTTGCCCTGAAGGTTGTCGCCACCGAGACGCTGTCGAAGATTGCGTCCACGGCGACGTTGGTCAGCATCTTCTGTTCGGAGAGTGGAATGCCCAGCTTGGCGAAAGTGTCCAGCAGTTCTGGATCAACTTCATCCAGGCTCTCCAGCTTCTTTTTCGGCTTCGGCGCGGAGTAATAGATGATGTCCTGGTAATCCATCTTCGGATAATGGACGTTGGCCCACTCCGGCTCCGTCATCGTCAGCCAGTGGCGATAAGCTTTCAGCCGCCATTCCAGCAGCCACTCCGGCTCGTTTTTCTTGGCGGAGATGATGCGGACAATCTCTTCGCTCAAACCGCGCGGGATGGTCTCGGATTCAATGTCTGTAACGAAACCGTATTTGTATTCTCGATTTGTTAATGCCTCTACTGCTGTCGCGCTCATCTGTTTCTCCTCAAACTCAATGTTCAGCAGGCGAATTGTCTGCCGTTCAAAGTTGACAAAAGTGTCAGGTACGAATGCAAAATTTTTGCGGGCTTTCTCAAGCCTACGCCCCGGCTTGCATAACTGCTGGCAACCGGCTGCCGTTTTTGCTGGTAATCTGAACGAACTTCACATCAATCGCGCCGCTCAGCAGCGCCGAGACGGGGACTTTGTCGAAAACGCTATTGACGAATTCCGTGATACTGGTCCACACGGGCCTCAATCCGCAATCGTCGTGATGTACGCAAGTGTCCTGATTGCCGGTGAACTGCGAACAAATCTCTTCTTCCGACGGCACGCCGCCCAGCACGCGCATCACCTCGCCCAGCGAAATCTCACTGCTGGGACGCGTCAGGCGGTAACCGCCCTTCGGCCCGCGCACGCTTTCAACAATTCCGCTGCGGCCCAAAGACCACAAAATCTTTTCGACGTAGGCGACGGACAAACCTTCGCGTTCGGCAATGTCGCGAACGAACATCGCGCCAAGCTCCAGATTGGAGTCAGAGTTTACGACCTGTTCGCGCGCAAGCTGCAAAATGCAGCGCAGCCCGTATTCTTCTTGAGATGTGATCTTCACTGATGTAACCGCTTTGTTTAAATGCTTGATCGAAGCCGGATGCTAGCACGCGAGGCTGAACCTGACAACTTTGTCAGGAAAGAGTGAGCTATCGGGCGCGGTAAATTTGCACCAGAGAATTGTCAGTGAGCTTGCCGAGAAGTTGTTCGATGCTTTGGCCAAGAATTGGGTGAATGATTTGCGGCGCGATCTCGGCCAATGGCGTAAGCACGAACCGCCGCTGATGCAAACGCGGATGCGGCAGAATCAAATTTACTCCTGCATATTCACCGTTAAGAACGAAATCGCCGAACAGCAGCAGGTCAATATCTATTTTGCGAGGGCCGCGTGGAATATGGCGCTCGCGCCCAAGCTTTGTTTCTGTCTCCAAGCAAAACTTCAACAGCTCATACGGTTCAAGGTTGTGCGCGGTGACGGTCATTGCCTGGTTCAGAAACTTTGGCTGATCCAGATAATCCACCGGATCGGTTTCGTAAATGGAAGATGCAGCGACACGCTGCAATCCGCCATTGACCAATGCCGACGCTGCACGCAGCAGATTGGCTGCGCGATCACCTAGATTTGAACCTAAACAAAGATATGCAAGATGAGTCATTGACCAAGTTTCCAAAATGATGAACTATGCCCGATTCACAATCTGCATCAGACATTACGGCAAAGTTATGGCAGCACCTATGAAACAGAGTCAAGAGAAACAAAGGCAGAAAGACGAAGCAGTGATTTCGGCCAAAGGTCTTCAGCGCCTACGCGATGGTCACCTTTGGATTTATCGCAGCGACGTGGTTGGCCGTCCGAATGTTGAAAGCGGTTCAGTGGTTCGCGTCACGGACAATCGCGGGCGGTTTGTCGCCTGGGCGCATTTTGGGGTGGAAACTGAAATCACACTGCGGTTGCTTTCAAAAGAAGATGCCGCGATTGATCGCAGCTTCTGGCAGGCGCGTTTGATAGCAGCGGCGGAATGGCGGCGGCGCGTGGTGGACGATACCAATGCCTATCGCCTGGTTCACGCCGAAGGAGATTTGTTGCCCGGGCTGATCATTGACCGTTATGACGATTGCTTTGTCGTGCAGACGCTGACGCGCGGAATGGATGCGCTGAAATCAATGTGGGTGGAGTTACTGGTTGAACAATTCCAGCCGCGCCTGATCATCGAACGCAACGACGCAAAGGTGCGCCAACTGGAAGGCCTGCCGATGATCAATTCGGTGCTCTATTCAAAAAATGGTTCGGCCCCAGCCGAATTTATCGTTGCCGAAAATGGCGTCAAGTTCTGGGTGGATCTGGTGGAAGGGCAGAAGACAGGCGCGTTTCTGGATCAGCGCGAAAACCGTGCGGCGGCGATGAGCTATGCCAACGGGCGTGGGCTGGACTGTTTCAGCTTTCACGGTTCCTTCGCCCTGCATCTGGCAAGTGATTGCGAGCGGGTGACAGCGATAGACGTTTCCGAAGCCGCGATTGAACGCGCCCG
>JBDSAM010000120.1:0-4977 GCA_039922135.1 Blastocatellia bacterium | reverse complement strand
GAAAAGCTGCGCCAAGCCGCAGCACTCCAAAGGCTCTGCTTAAGATATTGATTGCCTTCAACTTTAATTTGCACACTCTTCAAATAAAGATCAGATCAGACAATGGCCGAAAGAGCGGGGAAGCAATTAAAGCAATCCCCGCTCTTTTACTTCCAGATATTTGTTGACCAACTGAAACGATAACTGTCCCGCCGGAACATCCAATGCCAGCCCGCCCAATTGCGTAATGCGTGCCAGCGCCTCTTCACGCTGTTGTAACAATTCTTCCGCGACGCTCTGTTTGTACACATCGGCGACCGCTTTGGGTTCTTCAGCCACCAGCGCGCGCAGGTCGTTATCGCCAATCGTCACGATCAATGGCAAATGGCGCGGCAGCAGCGCCGCCGTGTAAGCCAGCAACTCCGCTGACGCATCACGATCAACCAAATCCGTCAAAATCACTACCAGCGAACGCCGTTTGCAATTTTGCGACAGGTACTGAAAAGCCCGTCCGTAAGACGGTTCAATCATTTGCGCTTTGACGTTGTAAAGCGCCTCTGTCATTGCTGCAAGCTGCGCGTGGCCGCGTTGCGGGGGCAGGTACGATACGACCTGGCGATTGAAAACCAACAACCCGACGTTATCGCCGCCGCTGGTTGCAACATAACCAATTGCCAGAGCCGCGTTGATCGCGTGATCCAGCTTTGACAGATTCTCAATGCGCGAAGTCATCAATCGGCCCGCGTCAATCATCACGACAATACTTTGGTTGCGTTCGATCTGGTATTGACGAGTGGTCAGCTTGCCGCGACGCGCCGTTGCAGTCCAGGAGATATGGCGCAGCTCATCACCAAGCACGTAATCGCGCATGCTCTCGAATTCGCGCCCTTGTCCACGCAAACGCGTCAGGCGCATGCCGGACATCAATTGGCGATTACGCCGCGCATACAGTTCGTGGCGTTTGGCTTCGTTGATGTTTGGGTAGACTTTGACGTTCTCCGCCGCCGCCAACTGCACCTGCTTGATGACCAATCCCCAGGGCGAACGCCAACGCAGCATCACACTGCCGAATTCGTAATTGCCGCGCGACGCCGCATAGAGTTTGTAGCCAACTTCCCCGCGCACTTCGCCGCTTCGTGTGTGCTTTGTTTTGGCAATCAGTAATCGTTCGCCGCGCAATTCAAGCTGCGGCGGGTATTCGTCTTTGATGGTAAAAGTAGGCTGGCGCAGTTTTCGCCTGTCGGGTTTCACGGTGAGATGGAGTTGGACTTCGTTCTCTTCGCCGATCATAAAGCGCCGGGGCATCAATCGCGCAATTTCCAACTGTGCGGGCTTTTCGGTTCGCTTGTAATCAAGAAAGGCCGCAGCCATCAGCAGCAAATCGTAAGCGATCACGCCCCACTTCAATTTCGGCTGCGCGGCAAACGTCGTCCACATCGCCAGCATTGGCAACACGCCGAGCGCATACAAAAAGAAGAAACGGCGGGTGAAAATCATCTGGGAAAGTTTGGTACGGAACCGGGAGCAGTAGCGACGGGTACTGCGCAAGAGCGTCACCGCCTGCTACCCGGTCGCTACCGCTCCCGGTTCCGTATCGTTCATCGGGGGACTTCGACGGATGTGACAATTTCGTCAAGCACGGCTTCTTCAGTCACGCCCTCGATCTCGGCTTCAGAGCGCAGCAGGATGCGGTGGCGAAGCGCCGGGTGCGTCACGTCGCGCACATCGTCCGGAGTGACGAAATCACGGCCACGCATGGCGGCCAGCGCTTTGCTGGCCAGCAGCAGCGCAACGGATGCACGTGGGCTTGCGCCCCACAGCAAACTGGGATGTTCACGCGTGCGGCGCACCAGATTGACGATATACGTCTGTATGCCCGGTTCGACGTTGATCTCGCGCACGGCGGCGCGGCATTGCGGGATGATGGCCGGATCTTCAATCACTTCCAGCGGCACGCTGTCCAGCTTGCGCGCATTAAAGCCAGCCTGCCAGTTGGCGACGATCTGCTGCTCTTCTTCAGCAGTGGGGTAAGAGATCAAAATTTTGAACAGGAAGCGGTCAAGCTGGGCTTCGGGCAGGGGATAGGTGCCTTCGTATTCAATCGGGTTTTCCGTCGCCAGCACCAGAAACAGCGGCGACAGATGATGGGTTTCGCCGTCAATCGTTACCTGGCGTTCTTCCATAGCTTCCAGCAGGGCTGCCTGAGTTTTGGGTGGCGTGCGATTGATCTCATCGCCCAGCAGGATGTCCGTGAAAACCGGGCCGTGGCGCAAGCTGAATTGCGAGGTGGCGACGTTGAAGACGTTCGTGCCCGTAATGTCCGACGGCATCAGATCGGGCGTGAACTGGATGCGGTTGAATCCCGCGCCGATGATGCGCGCGATGGTTTTGACGGTCAGCGTTTTAGCCGTGCCGGGCACGCCTTCCAGCAGGGCGTGGCCTTCGGCAAACAGACAGATCAGAATTTGATCAATGATCGAATCCTGACCGACGATGACTTTGTGGACTTCGCGCCGGATGTGTTCGGCGACTTGGCTGACGTGATCTGCCATGCGATTTGATTTGGCTGAACGCCCTTGCCCCAGCCCCTTCTTTAGACCCTTCTTTGAAATGGATACCGCTTCTACGACGCGCACTATACTCAAAGAACCCAGAGCCGACAATCTGCCAGAATCCCACAGATTGGTTAGCTGATAGAACTTCAATTGCCGCTGAACTGACATCAGCCTGAAGGAGGTTTGATTGATGCTGAAATTTTTCAGCCGCTTCGACTCCGCGCGGGGTTTACGCTATATTGACCGGGCCACGAGATCTCATATAGAACACATCAAGAATGGAATTCATCTCGATTGATCCGGACAGATGCGAAGGGTTGCCTGACGGCAATCGGAGGGCGAAGTCTGACCAATTACCAGCTCGCGCTCAAGGCCGGATCATCATTTTGAGGACGTAAAAGACATGCAAGCAAAAGCTCAATTGGAAGAACAAATCAAAACACAAACACAAATGCCCCCTGCTGACCCCGATCCGCAGGAAACGGCGGAATGGCTGGAAGCTTGGGATCAAATTCTGGACGAAGACGACCCGCAGCGCGCGGCCTTCCTGCTGGAAGCCCTGACCAAGCGCGCGCGGATGACTGGCCTAAACATCGCGCCAAAGTTCAACACGCCTTACTACAACACCATTCGCCCCGAAGAGCAGGTTCCCTATCCTGGCGACATCGAAATCGAACGCCGCATCAAGAGCATCATCCGCTGGAACGCGCTGGCGATGGTGCTGCAACAGAACAAGAAAGACGCAGGCATCGGCGGCCACATCTCGACCTATCAATCCATCGCCACACTGATGGAAGTCGGCTTCAACAACTTCTTCCGTGCCACAATCAAAGATCAAGCAGGCGCCGATCAGCCGGGCGACTTCGTTTACTTCCAAGGCCATGCCTCGCCAGGCATTTATTCGCGTGCCTTTCTGGAAGGGCGCTTGTCGCAACAGCAATTGGAAAACTTCCGCCACGAACTGCGCGGCGAACCAGGCTTGTCGTCCTATCCGCACCCGTGGCTGATGCCTGACTTCTGGCGCTTCCCGACGGTTTCGATGGGGCTGGCTTCATTGAATGCCATCTATCAAGCGCGGTTTATGCGCTACATGGAAAATCGCGGCTTGACGGCCAAGACCGACCGCAAGGTTTGGGCGTTTCTGGGCGACGGCGAGATGGACGAGCCGGAATCAATGGGTTCGATCACGCTCGCCTCGCGCGAGAAATTGGACAACCTGATCTTCGTCGTCAACTGCAACCTGCAACGGCTGGACGGCCCTGTGCGCGGCAATGGCAGCATCGTGCGCGAATTGGAAGCGGCCTTTGGCGGCGCGGGTTGGAACGTCATCAAAGTGCTGTGGGGCAGCAATTGGGATCCGCTGTTCGCCAAAGACAAGAGCGGCCTGCTGCTCAAGCGGATGGAAGAATGCGTGGACGGCGAATATCAAAACTTCAAGGCCAAAGATGGCGCCTATGTGCGTAAACATTTCTTCGGCAAGTATCCTGAACTGTTGGAACTGGTCAAGGATATGAGCGACGAAGAACTGGGGTTGCTCAAGCGCGGCGGCCACGATTCGCTGAAAGTTTATAACGCCTACAAACGAGCCTTCGAGCACAAAGGGGGGCCAACGGTCATTCTGGCCAAGACCGTCAAAGGCTACGGCCTGGGCGCTTCGGGTGAGAGCCGCAATCTGTCGCATCAAGCCAAGAAGGTCGAAGAGGGCGATCTATCCGCTTTCACCAAACGCTTCAACCTTTCATTCCCCGAAGACGACGCCAAGAAGGCCAAGTTCTTCCTGCCCGCAGCGGACAGCGAAGAGATTAAATACCTGCACGAGCGGCGCAAGACGCTGGGCGGTTATTACCCGACGCGCGAGGTGAAGGCCGAGAAGCTGCAAACGCCATCGCTGGAATTCTTCAAAGAGCAACTGGAAGGTTCGCAAGGTCGCGAAGTCTCTTCGACGATGGCCTTTGTCCGCATCCTGACTTTGCTGATGACTAAAGACAAAAACATCGGTAAGCGCGTCGTGCCCATCGTCCCGGACGAAGCGCGCACCTTCGGCATGGAATCGCTGTTTCGGCAGGTGGGCATCTACGCCAGCCAGGGGCAGCTTTACCAGCCGCACGACGCCGACATGTTCCTCTTCTACAAAGAATCGAAGGACGGCCAGATTCTGGAAGAGGGCATTACCGAAGCCGGTTCGATGTGTTCGTTCACGGCGGCGGGCACAGCCTATGCGAATTTCAACGTGGAGATGGCTCCGTTCTACATTTACTACTCGATGTTCGGATTCCAGCGCATCGGCGATTTCATCTGGGCGTTTGCGGATTCGCGCGGCAAAGGCTTTCTGATGGGTGCGACCGCCGGACGCACTACGCTGATGGGCGAAGGCCTGCAACATCAGGACGGCCACAGTCTGGTGCTGGCCAGCACTGTACCGACCTGCGCGGCCTATGACCCG
>JBDSAM010000119.1:0-7830 GCA_039922135.1 Blastocatellia bacterium | reverse complement strand
TTTCAGTCAACAAACGCCAGCGTCACGTGCCGGTGCTGAAGCTGCAAGAGGTTCTAAAGATCATCAAAGGCAAAACCATTGGCTTGCTCGGTCTGGCGTTCAAACCGGAAACTGACGACCTGCGCGACGCGCCAGCGCTGGAGATTGCTCATGAACTGTTGGAAATGGGCGCGCGTGTCAAAGCTTATGACCCAATCGCCAACGAAGTCTGCAAAAAACAATATCCCGACTTAAAGATTGAATACGCCCCAGACGCGATCAGCCTGGCTGAAGATTGCGACGCGGTAGTGATCGTCACCGAATGGGAAGAGTTTCGCTATCTCGACTTGGCAAAAGTCGGCGAAGTGATGAACGCGAAGGTGCTGATTGACGGGCGTAACGTGCTTGATCCCGCAGCAGTCGAAGCAGCCGGATTCAAATACAGAGGAATAGGACGATAGAATAATGCGTATCTTGATCACTGGCGGAGCCGGATTCATTGGCAGTCATATGACGGATCGTCTGATTGCCGAAGGCAATCAGGTTATTGCAATGGATAATTTGGTGACGGGCGATCTGGCAAATGTTGCCCATCACCGATCGAACCCCAACTTCGAGTTTATTCACCACGACATCAGCAATCATATCCACGTTGCTGGGCCGCTGGACTGGGTGTTGAACTTTGCCAGTCCGGCCAGCCCGATTGACTACATGGAGTTTCCGATTCAGACGCTGAAAGTCGGCGCATTGGGCACGCACAACGCGCTTGGCTTGGCGAAGGCAAAGGGCGCACAGTTTTTTCTGACGTCAACATCGGAAGTCTACGGTGATCCGCTGGTGCATCCGCAGCACGAGGAATATTGGGGCAATGTCAATCCGAATGGCCCACGTAGTTGCTACGATGAAGCCAAACGCTTCGCTGAGGCGATCACCTACGCCTATCACCGTGCGCACCAGGTAGATGTCCGTGTCGTGCGGATCTTCAATACCTACGGCCCGCGTAATCGCGTCAACGACGGGCGCGTGGTCCCGACTTTTATCAATCAGGCATTGCGCAACAACCCAATCACCGTTTTTGGCGAAGGACAGCAGACGCGCAGCTTCCAGTATGTAGACGATCTGATTGAAGGCATCCGCCGGCTAATGGAGGCGTCATACACCAAGCCTGTGAATATCGGCAATCCGACCGAATTGACCATTCTGGCGTTCGCCAAGCTGATTTTGCGTTTGACCGGCAGCCGGAGCGAGATCATTTACAAGCCTTTGCCACAGGATGACCCAAAGACGCGCCGCCCGGACAATACACGAGCAAAAGAGGTGCTTGGCTGGGAACCGCAGGTGCCAGTCGAAGAGGGAATGCGAAAGACAATTGAATGGTATCAAGCACTTCTTTAACGAGATGTGGCTTCATCCCGGTTGACGGAATCTCTTGTTTCGGGTAAAACTTACGCCGCACTCGATCCTCGTAGTAAAAATCTAGTTGCGGCCTGAACTTAGACAGGAAATTCGCTTGCTGGTTGCAGCTAGATTGACGATTTTCAAACCCAAAAGAAGTTCTACAAAATCAAGAAAGCTACTTTTACAACCTGGGCGATTTGGTAGGTTCAGGTGAAGATTGAAACATTAAAACATCTGTTCACGGGAGGAACCATAATGCGTAAACCAACTATGTTTCGGAAAGCGCTAGCAGTCGCGATGATGGTGATGGTCGGCAGTTTCTATTCGTTGGTCACTACTTCGGCGCTGGCGCAATCGGCGAAAGCAGCAGGAGAGATGTCCGTCAGCGGCGGCGTCACAATCAATGGGACGTCGGCGATCTCCGGCGCGACAGTGTTCAGCGATAGCAAGATCAAGACCGCTCGCAACGGCGCGGCGACAATCAGTCTTGGCAAACTAGGCCGAGTTCAGCTTGGGCCAGAGTCAGAAATGACGCTGAGCTTCACCGACGGCAAAATCGGCGGCAGCCTGTCATCAGGACGTGCCATCGTATCAGCTCCATCGGGAGTAGCAATTGCAGTGGCGACAACCGAAGGCGTGGCAACTGCCGATGGCAAGAATGCTTCGTCGTTGACGGTTGACGTTACCTGCGGCAACACTCGCGTGGCTGCCACTCGCAGCGATGCGAAAGTCACCGCTGGTAGCGATGTTAAATATGTCGCCGCTGGCAGCGAAGTCTCCGTCGGCTCACAAGCAGCTCCGCGTTGCGCGCGTCTTTCGACGGCCAACCAGAGCACGGGCTTGAGTTCGGGCGCGATTGCGGCATTGATCATTGCCGGTGTTGGCGGCGCGGTGGCGGGTATCGTCGCGGCTTCCCAATCTGACAATGTGACGCCTAGCTCAATCGTTGTGAGCGGCTTCCGTCCGTAATCGCAATTCAACCTTTACTGGAATAACGCGATGCGCCGGCGTCACTCGATATTCGAATGGCTCCGGCGCATTTTTGAATTTTAGTTTCAGTACAGGGAGCAGTAGCGACCTGGTACTCATAAATTGACAAACGCCCCATCCTGAATTTCTGACATGTGCGCTGCTGCCCCTCACCAAAGCGTTCGCGCGTCGTCGGGTCTTACCGCCATGATTCATCGCAAGTTTTATCCCATTCTTCATCTAGCATTACTCTGGATGTTGTGCGCGCCTGCGGCCTTAGCGCAGCAGACGGTGGTTAAGGCTTCTCCCCCAATTACAGAATTCAAAGCTGATAATGGCAATGATTACCGTATTGGCCCGGGCGACGTGCTGGCCATTGAAGTCGCAGGCGAGCCTGACCTCAAACGCAAAGTCAAAGTCGCTCAACAAGGCACAATTGAGTTGCCTTACATAGACCATAGCATCAAGCTTGCTGGGCTAACTGAACAACAGGCCACCGAACTGCTGCGCAAAGAATTCATCGCGATCCTGAAAGAACCTCAGGTCACCATCTTCATCGAAGAGTATCACGCGCGTATGGTTTCCATTGCGGGAGCAGTCAATCAGCCGAAGCAGATTGCGCTGACCCGCGAGTTGCGTGTCTACGATCTGATCAGTTTGGCAGGCGGCATGACGGATAAAGCGGGCAACACCATTCAACTGGTTCACTTTCGCCCCGTCGAGGCGATGGAGGTCATCAGCTTGAATGACCTGGTACGCAAACCGGAACTCAACCGCGTACTGCACGAGGGCGATTTTATCAACGTGCCAGAATCCGGTGTCATCTATGTCACCGGAAACGTCAACAAAGCGGGATCCTTCCCGCTGAAAGAAACGGTCAAGCTAAGTCAAGCTATTGCGATGGCGGGCGGGCTGGCGCTGGACTCAAAGAAGAAAGAAATTCATCTGGTTCGCTCCAATGGTCCAGATCAGACTGAGACGAAAGAAATCATCGTCAACCTTGTCGAGATTGAAAAGGATGCTAGCAAAGACATCGTCCTCAAACCTTACGATGTGGTGATGGTTCCAGAAGCAACGCGCTCGAAACAGGCGCGCACCCTGCTGCAAACCTTCGCTGGCGGCGTGGCCAGCGCGTTCGGCCTTGGAATTTTGAGATAAAGATACAGTACCGGGAGCTGCGAGCGACCGGGGTCTTACGCACAGCCCACAAATCGAATGAATAACTACGATGACAATCAAACCGCGCTTGCCAGCGTACCCTCCTCGAACAAGGAGATGAAGAAGGCCAGCGGTGGGTACCCAATGTACAGCCGCTATCCGGCGGTCGAGATCGAAAAGAATTCTGTTCGCGAATATCTGCGCATTCTTCGCCGACACAAATGGATCATCCTGGCAACGCTGGTCGTATTGGTGACGATTGTGACCATCGGCACGGTGCTCACCCGTCCGGTCTATCGCGCGGAATCAAAACTGGAAATCGGCAAAGAGACCGAGCGCGTAATGCAGGGCCGCCAGATTCTGGAGATGGAAAGCGCTAATGTCTTCAACCCATTTTTCCTGCAAACTCAGGTAGACATCCTGCACAGCCGCGACATCGCGCGCCGCGTCATTCAAAAGCTGAACCTGCCGGACAACGACGAGTTTAAGATGAAAGGCACTGACGTCGTTCCCGAAAACGTGCGCGAGGTGCAACTGGTCAACAATTTCCAGCGCCGCTACGACGTGGCCGTGGGCCGCCAGACGCGCGTTATCTCGCTGACCTTCGACGCCTATAGCCCCAAGCTGGCCGCCGACGTTGCCAATGCCGTGGCGAGTGAATATATTGATTGGTCAATGGAAAATCGCCAGGAAGGCGTGACGCAGGCTAAAGTGTTTTTAGGCAAGCGAGTGAAAGAGGCCGAGGCGACACTGCGCGAAGCGGAAGCCGACTATCAGCAATATCTGGCCGTGCATCGGATCATCTCGGCAGATGGCAAGGGCGACATTACGGTGGATCGTGCCAGCGAACTCAACCGCCAGTTGGTCGAAGTGCAAAACGAACGCCGCACCGCCGAAGCCGTATTCAATCGCAGCAGGGAAGTCGCCGCTGACGAACTGCCGCAGGTCACTAACGACGCAACAGTGCAAACTCTGACGCAGTCGCTGAACAAGCAGAAACAGGAACTTGCAAACCTGTCGGCGAAGTATCAGCCGGGCTTCCCATTGGTCAAGCAGACCCAAGAGCAGATCAAACAACTCGAAACTCAGTTAACCGACCACAAAGCCAAGATCATCAAAAACATCGAAACGCAATTCCAGGTCGCGCGCAAACGCGAAGAGAATTTGACAGCCGCGCTGGGTCAATCAAAGAACGAAGCCATTCAACAGAACCGCGAATCCGCCGAGCTTGGCTTGAAGAAGCAGAAGGCTGAAAGCAGCCGCAAAACCTTTGAAGACCTGCAAGGGCGCTTGCAGCAGGCCGAAGTCGAGAGCGATTTCCGCCCTTCGAACATCCGCGTCGTCCAGCGCGCCGAAATTCCCATCGCACCCGTCAAGCCGAATAAAATGCTGAACATCGGGCTGAGCGTATTGATTGGCTTGGCCCTGGGCGTCGGCTTGGCGTTCTTTCTGGAATATCTGAACAACACGATCAATACGGCGGAAGATGTCGAACGTATTGTGCAACTGCCATCGCTGGGCGGCATTCCGTCGTTACAGAGTCTGGCCAAGAACAAGATGCTTGGGGGCCTCAGCGCCAGAAACGGCAATGGCAAGAAGAGCACTGCGCTGACTTCGGTCAACAACGAACTGCTTTCAGGACACGACCCGCTTTCGTCATTTGCTGAAAGCTATCGCGCGTTGCGCACCTCGCTGCTGCTTTCGTCCGCTGAACACGCGCCACGCACTATGCTGATCACCAGCAGCCATCCGGCGGAAGGCAAGACCACGATCGTGGCTAATACCGCAATCTCTTTAGCGCAGACTGGCGCGCGCGTGCTGGTGCTGGACGCCGATATGCGCCGCCCGCGCTGCCACAAGATTCTAAGCACGAAAAATGATCTTGGGCTTTCAACTTATCTCTCGCGCGACATCTCGGTAGACAAGGTGATTCAGGCGCACGACATCCCGAACCTGTTCGTGATGGCCGCAGGCCCCGTGCCGCCGAATCCGTCAGAACTGCTTAGTTCGGTCAAGATGAATATTCTGGTCGCGGAGCTGCAAGATCGCTTCGACCACATCATCATTGACTCGCCGCCGGTTATTCACGTTACCGACGCGCTGATCATTTCGCCGCACGTGGACGGAGTAGTCATCGTCGTCAAAAGCGGGCAAACCCCGCGCGAAGCCGTCCAGCGAGCCAAACAGGCGCTGACGGATGTCAACGCCAAAATCTTCGGCGTCGTGCTCAACTGCATTGATCTGAACACAGAGAGCTACTACTACAATTACAAGTACGCCTACTACCACAGCTACGAAGAAAGCTAAGAGTGATTGGTGGTCAGTGGTCGGTGGTCGGTTGAAACGATTACCACCAACCACCGACCCACCGACCACCGACCACCCAAATGCTCAAACGCCTTCCATTGCTCATCGCCGTTCTGGCTCTCGCGGGATGGGCAGGCAATTTCACCATCAAAAACTTTCTGGCCGTTTCATTGATTGCTTATGGCCAGCCCGGCGAAAGCAGCGATGCTGCGGTGGGCTATGCCCCGGCTAATGCCGAAGTGCTGGCGGCGCGAGCGCGTTACCTGCTTTACCGCGCCGATCCGCCGCGTACGGATGAAGCTATTGCGGATTTGCAGAAGACCACAACCGTTTCGCCGCGCGATTACCGCTACTGGCTGGAATTGGGAAAGGCGTACAACGCTAACGGCCAGGCGCAACAGGCTGAAGCATCTTTGCAGAACGCCGTAGAACTTGCGCCAAAATATTTTGAACCTCGCTGGGCATTGGCCAACTTGCAATTGCGTGCCGGTCAGGTTGAACAATCAGTGGCGCAGTTTCGTGCTGCCATCTCGCTTTCTGGCGGAGGGTACGGAGAGGTTTCGCCCAGGCTGAACCGCAACGTCACGCTAAATGCCTTCAACGCAGTCACGGGTGCCGTCGGGATGAACCTGGATGTTTTACGGCGCACGACACCAGCGGACAATGCAGCAAAAGCTTATCTAGCCGAATTTCTTGCCGCACATGATGCCATGGATCAGGCATTGGAAATCTGGCGGCAATTACCTGCAAATGGTTTGGAAGCAGATGCCCTTTCGTATCGCGATTTGGCTATCCACCTCTTGCGCGAACTGCAAAGCAAGAATCGTTTTAGTGAAGCAAAAGAGGTTTGGACAAAGTTCACTTCAACTGAGAGAAGTCCGGAGGATGCGAATAACCTGATAACAAATCCCGGATTTGAACTGCCACCGCTGAGCGAAAAGTATGATGCCCTGCTGGATCCGCCATCAGGATTTGATTGGATCATGCTCCGTCATCCAGAAGTTCGGGCCGATCGTGATAGCAACGCCTCACATTCAGGCGCTAAAGCATTGCACTTGGTTTTTGCTGCTTCGATGAATTCAACGTTTCAGCAAATTTCGCAGTTGGTATCGGTTGATCCATCGCGACAGTATCGGTTGAGCTATTTCGCTAAAACCCAAAATATTTCATCATTGCCCAGCGAATCGCCATTTATTGAAATTACTGATGCTGTAAATCCAACGCTTTTCGCGCTTCGTTCAGTCTTGCCGAACGCGGCACCCGGCTGGAACGCTCAGACTTTGACCTTCACAACACCTGAGAACACGCACGGTTTGCGGGTGAAAATTCATGCTCCGCAATTGAAGACAATTGATCACACACGAATTGCCGAATTATGGCTGGACGATTTCAGCCTGAGTCAGTACCGCGAGCAGTAGCAAGCGGGTGAATTCATCAATCCACTTGCGGTACCGATTTGTGTCTATCGCAATGAGCGCCAAAAGTTCAAAACTTGAAAGCTTTATCTTTGGCGACTTGGTTGTCACAGCGATCATGGCTGTGCTGGCCTATGGCACGGTCGAACCATGGTCGCTGACATTGTTTGAATTAAATGCCTTGCTCATGGCCGTGTTGCTGGCGATTCGTTATGTCTTTGATTCGCAAGCCAAATGGGGCCAATGGCGGATCGCACTGCCGCTTCTGGCGCTGGTGGTTTTCGGTTTCCTGCAATTCCTTCCGTTCGGTGCGGCTTCGCAATTCAAACCGCCCACGCTCTCGCTTGATCCGCAGGCGACAAAAGAAGCGACGATCAAGCTGCTGTCATTGACCATCTACTTAATCGCTGGATTGCATGCCTTGCGCCAATCAGAACGCCGGAAGAAGCTGCTGGTTACGCTGACGCTCTTTGGTTTTGCCGTCTCGCTGTTTGCGATCTTGCAGCGGTTGACCTCCAACAACAAGCTGTACTGGGTGCGCCCGGTTTCGCCTTACATCGCGTTTTACGGGCCGTTCGGCAATTACAATCATTTTGCGGGAATG
>JBDSAM010000118.1:0-4077 GCA_039922135.1 Blastocatellia bacterium | reverse complement strand
CGTATTGAAGTCAGCATAGAGCGCCGAGATCGTGCCCGACACCTGGCTGCCTACCTGTACGGTGGTCACCGCCTGCAACGTTCCGGTCGCGGAAACAACATTGCGGATGTCACCACGTTCGACCTTGGCCGTCAGATACTCTTCGGCGCTGGCACTGCTATTTCGCAAGAAAAACCACCATCCCGCGAACCCTGCCGCCAGCAAAAACACAGCCAGCAAAATATAATTTCGGTTGAGCTTCAGTTTCATATTTTTTTTGTCTCCTATGAGCTGATAGACAGAGATTATTTCAAACTGGTTACATCTCCCTGACAGAAAGAGATTAGGGTAACTTGCCCGCGTAACGCACATTGCGTCCATCGCGAGCCTGAAAAACTTGCCAACTACCGGATCGCCGCGACCGTCAGCAGCAGTTCCTTCGATGTGCTGGCGTTAATGCCAACTGCGATCAGAAAGGCAAGGCGCTCGCGTAAATGCCCTGTCGCCCGAATATCACATCACAACGGAATTTCAGTTCGATACGTTAATGCTGAGTTTCCAACCGACCGAAACTAACTGCGATTGGCAAATTGGCTGCTAAAGAATTTTAGACAACTACGCCTGTTTGGCATTCGTTACAAGGCAATCGTGAGAGCAGAAGGATTGCGCTCGACCGCGTACGGAAACGGTGACGGCATCGCGCGCGGTGACGAACGCGCCACACCCAGAGCAGCGCACCATATCAGCGGCCCCAGTCTGCCCACCCATCTGTTCACGCAAAGATTTTACATCCTTGACCGTGCGGCGCAGATGAGCGGTCATGCGAGTGATCGCCTTCATCACATACACAATGAAGCTAAAGACGATCAGGATGATGACGCATTTGAAGATGAAACCCACCAGTTGCCTCCGCCCAAATTTAAGTGTTACCTGGGATTTTTCGGCTCTTCCGGCCCGTGGCCGAGCATCGTTTTCGGGCTCAACGTGGAGCCTGCTGTGCGAGCGAGTTTCAAATCATCGCGCGCGCTGGCAATGACATCAGGGCTAATAGCTCCGCTGGTTTCCAACTTCTTCAATAGAGTTTCTGCTTCGTCCAGGTGGGTTTTTGCTTGAATAAACGTGGCAGCCAACAGCATCTCCACGCGTGGGTTGTTGGGACTTAATTCCAGAGAACGCTTCGCCGCTTTGACCGCCTCGTCAAACTGCCCTTTCAGTGAATAGACAATGCCAAACCCGTGCTGCGTCCGCGCATCGTTCGGGTTGGCTTTGGCGGCCTGTTCAAGAAACTGTATTGCTTCGTCTGGCCGGCTGATCTGAATAAATTGATCGGCAGCCTCAAGCTGCGCTTCAATGTCATTCGGAGTGCTTTTAGCCTTTTCGATAATTGCCTTAACCTCTTTCACCATCTGCTCGCGCTGTTCTGGCGTCAGGTTTTGGCTGCTCTCGGAGCCGGGGCTGCGCGATTGCGGTAAACGGCGGTTAGCCTGTGCCACGGAATTTTGCAATACCGCCCCTTGCGCGCGACGATATTGCCAATTGGCAGCCTTAAAGCCAACGACTAATCCAACCACCAGGCCGATGATGGCTAGCGATAAGTTCGTTCGTAAAAACGCGTATTTCATTTGTCGTTTGAAGTGAATGAACCGGATAAGCGGTCTTAAAATTTATGAAGCCGCAGAGCTGGCCTGTAAGCCGAATTCTGTGCCCGCGCTGGTTACAGCGTAGGTAGCGATCATTCATCTGGGCGTCGCATTACTGCGCCGCTCATGCGACCTACCCGGAAGCGTCCCGCGTTGCGCGCGCATCTCAAATTTGCCTAACGAGGCTACCAGGTCGCTACCGTTCCTGTACTAATTTGAAATCCGCGCGCAACGCGAAGCGGGCCGGACCAGCCCGGAGTCCACTTCCCTATTTGGTCTTGCACCGCAGGGGGTTTGCCTAGCCGGACATGTCGCCACGCCCGCTGGTGATGCTTTTACCTCACCGTTTCACCATCGCCCGGCGCGCTGCTGCGCAATCGCAAATCCGAGATTTAAGATTGCGCAACAGCGCACTTAGGGCTGTCTGTTCTCTGTTGCACTATTCCGTCGGGTCACCCCGCCTGGCCGTTAGCCAGCCTGCTGTCCTATGGTGTTCGGACTTTCCTCAAGGCACGCTCCGCGCGCATTCCGCGTGTCCAATTTATGATTTGAGATTTGGAATCTGCCCGGAGCGTGCCCCGCGATCACCCAGCCTGCTCTACGACTTCGTTGGCAGTATAACATGTCATAGCGCATACCTTGCGCTTAACTGATCAGCTCCTCTGCAGGTAGAACTACGTGTTTTTTACTACGACTAAAGAGAGGAGGCTTACGAGCTGGATTCGTAAGCCTCCTCTCTTTAAAGTTGAATTGTGATTGAGGTCTATCCGTCCATCGGCAGAATGCCTCGCTTCAAGGCCAATCGGATCAGATCTGCATTGTTTTGTAAGCCAAGTTTTCGCATCAGGTTGGCGCGATGGCCTTCGGCGGTGCGTGGGCTGATGAAGAGCCGATTGGCAATTTCTCCGCTCGTTCGCCCCTCTGCGACCATTTGCAGAACTTCCCGTTCGCGCGAAGTCAATAATTCGTACGGGTCATCCGGCACGGACTCCACCTTACGAATGTAAAGCTCCAACGCGCGTTCGGAAAGCGGCGGGCTCAGATAGCGGCGTCCAGCAATGACTTCGCGAACAGCTTGAATGAGGTCGGCTGCTTGCGAATCTTTGAGAACGTATCCCAACGCGCCGTTCCTGAAGGCTTCAAAAACATATGCGTCGGTGGTGTACATCGAAAGGATAATGACACGCGTGAGTGGCAGGCTTCGGGTAACTTGCCGTGTCACTTCCAATCCATTCAGCCCGGGCATCATAACATCGGTGATGAGGACATCCGGTTTCAGCCGTTCTGCCAGCCGAACGGCTTCAAGCCCATCACTAGCTTCACCGACCAAGTGGAAAAGCGGTTCGATTTGCAACAGGGCACGCAACCCTTGACGCACGACGTTGTGATCATCGGCAAGCAGGATGCTTGGCATCAACTTCCCCTTTAGCTCATTCGTTCAATTGCCAGTTGACTCCTCACTAAATCTTCACACTTCGAGTGGCAGCAACGCAGTTACAGTCGTTCCCACGCTCATAACCGACTCGATTATTAACTTACCTCCGAGCAGGCGCGCTCGCTCTCTCATTCCCGTCAGCCCGCTGGACTCCCCAGCGGCTAGCGCTGCTTGCGGGTCGAATCCTTTGCCAGGATCGGAAATTTGCACGGAAAGATTTTCCGCATCCGCTGAAACACTCACTTTGACTTTACTTACATCAGCGTGACGCGCAACGTTGGTTAAAGCCTCTTGCACGATTCGATAGGCGGCCGTTTCGATCTCCGGAGTCAATCTCTGAGCTTCGATGCCAGTATGCGCCAGCGTCACACAGATCCCAGTCTGTGCCGTATATCGTTCAAGGTGCCACAACAGCGCATGCATCAGTCCCAGATCATCCAGCATAGCCGGACGCAAATCGAGTGATATATCGCGCACGCGCCCCATCAATTCATTGACCAGTAACTGCCCTTCCAGGAGTTGGTTTTTAGTTTGATCCGCTGGCACCCGGCCCGCGATCTCAATCACCAATTTCAAGCCGGTCAGCAACTGCCCAACCTCGTCGTGTAATTCACGCGCAATATTGCGGCGCTCGCTCTCCTGCACTTCGACCAGACGATGCGAGAGCCGACGCAACTCTTCCTCGGCACGTCGGCGCTCAACAATCTGTTCTGAGAGCAAGGCAATGGCATCCGAAAGCTCCGCCGTGCGATTTCTCACGCGCTGTTCGAGTTCATCGTGGGCGCGGCGTAACACCTTTTCGCTTCGTTTGCGTTCAACCGCATAACGCATTGAGCGCGTCAGCAACTGACGATTAATTGATCCTTTGAAAAGATAGTCTTCAGCGCCGAGTTGAATCGCCCGCAACGCCAGTTCCTCGTCACCGGTTGCAGTAAGCGGGACAATGGCGACCTCAGGCGAATGTTCATGCGTCCGGAGAAAAGTATCCAGCCCTTCGCTATCCGGCAAACCGAAATCCAGTAA
>JBDSAM010000117.1:0-12628 GCA_039922135.1 Blastocatellia bacterium | reverse complement strand
CGGTTGCCCCTCTGCGGCTTCAATGCGAGCGTTCTCGTCCATGAAGCGGAAGCGATCCACCTGTTCTTCGAGCAGGAATTCGGTGTCGCCGACTTCTTTAACGCGCACCCAGCGCAACATCTGACGGACAATCACTTCGATGTGTTTGTCGTTGATGTGCACGCCTTGCAGGCGGTAGACCTCCTGAATTGCGTTGACCAGATAGCGCTGCAACTCTTCCGTACCGCGCACGGCCAGAATGTCGTGCGGGTTCAGCGGGCCGTCCATCAATGGTTCGCCAGCGCGAACGTGATCGCCTTCCTGAACGTTGATGTGCGTGCCGCGCGGGATGGAGTATTCGCGCTCTTCGCCGTTGTCGCCGATGACAATGATCTTCTGCGAGCCTTTGGTGACGTTGCCGAATTTGACGATGCCGTCAATTTCGCTCATGACCGCGTTTTCGCGTGGCTTGCGGGCTTCGAACAGTTCGACGACGCGTGGCAGACCGCCGACGATGTCTTTCTGACGAGAGACCTCGCGGGGAATCTTGGCGATAACGTCGCCAGGTTCGACCTCGGCGTCTTTCATCACCATCAGGTTCGCGCGGATCGGCATCGGATAAGCCTTAATCACCTTGCCGGCTTCATTTTTGATCTCGATGCGCGGCTGGCGTTTTTCATCAGGCGAATCCATAACGACCATGCGCGTCAGGCCGGTGACTTCGTCCGTCTCTTCGTGAACAGTAACGCTATCAACCAAATCGCGCCACGCAATGGTGCCGCCGATTTCGGTCAAGATTGCAAAGGTGTAGGGATCCCACTGAGCGATCTTCTGGCCTTCCTCGCAACGTCCGCCGTCGGGCACAAGCAGGGTTGAACCGTAACCAATCGGATAGCGTTCGACTTCGCGGCCGCGATCATCAACGATCAGCAACGAACCATTGCGGTTCATCGCCACGATCTTGCCTTCGCGGCTGACGACGGTGTTCAGGTCGGCGTACTTGATCGTACCGGCAATGCGGGCTTCGTGCGATGACTGCTCGCTGACCTTCGACGCCGTTCCGCCGATGTGAAAGGTGCGCATGGTCAACTGCGTGCCGGGCTCGCCAATTGACTGGGCGGCGATAACGCCCACCGCTTCGCCAACGTCCACGATTTGACCCGTTCCCAGATTGCGGCCATAACAGCGTATGCAGCAGCCGCGCCGCGATTCGCATGTCAGCACCGAACGAATGCGGACCCGCATGATGCCTGCGTTTTGAATTTCGGTGGCGATGTCTTCGGTGATCTCCGTATGAATAGCGGCCAGCACCTGGCCATTGATCGGGTCTTTGACATCTTCCAGCGCCACGCGGCCGATGATGCGTTCGCGCAGGCCTTCGATGATGTCAGATCCTTCAGTGATCGGTTCAGCCCAGATGCCCTTGACCGTGCCGCAATCCAGATCGGCAATGATGACGTCCTGTGCCACGTCAACCAGGCGCCGAGTCAGATACCCTGAGTCCGCCGTCTTGAGCGCTGTGTCGGCAAGACCCTTGCGCGCGCCGTGCGTCGAGATGAAGTACTGCAACACGTTAAGCCCTTCGCGGAAGTTGGCGCGAATCGGCGTTTCGATGATTTCGCCGGACGGTTTGGCCATCAGCCCACGCATACCGGCAAGCTGACGAATCTGTTGCTGGTTACCGCGCGCACCCGAATCGGCCATAATCAGGATTGGGTTCAGTTCGCGCAATTCTTTCTCGCGGCGTCCCATCTCCTTGAACATTTCGTCAGCGACGCGTTCGGTCACCTCGGACCAAATGGCAACGACCTTGTTTTGGCGCTCGCCGTTGGTGATGACGCCTTCTTTGTACTGATCCTCGACTTTGATGACTTCGGCTTCGGCGTCGGCCAGCATTTTTGGCTTGCTGGGCGGCGTAACCATATCGTCAATGCCGATGGAGATTCCTGCGCGAGTCGCAAACAGGAAGCCGGTCTCTTTCACCTTGTCCAGCATCTCTACCGTCGCCGCATGGCCCAGTCGCAGGAAGCAGTAATTGACCATGCTGGTCAATCCCTTCTTCTTGAGCGTGCCGTTGATGTACGGCATATTTTCGGGGAAACGCTCATTCAGAATGACGCGGCCAACAGTGGTGTTGATGGTGCGGTCAACATCGTGAATCGTGGCTTTGATGATGTCCTGATTGTCGCGTTCGTGTTCCAGGTCTATTAGCTTGCCCTTGTGACGCAAACGAATGCGTGATTGCGTCGTAACTTCTTTGGCATCCAGCGCGATCAGCACTTCGTTCAGGCTGGCGAACGCTCGGCCTTCGCCCTTTGCTCCATCAACCGGCAGGGTCATGTAGTAGCAACCCAGTACAATGTCTTGTGACGGCACGGCAATAGGTTGGCCCGAAGCAGGCGAAAGGATGTTATTCGACGCTAGCATCAGCACCTGCGCTTCAATCTGCGCTTCGGGCGATAGTGGGATGTGAACGGCCATCTGATCGCCGTCGAAGTCCGCGTTGAATGCGGTGCAGACGAGCGGATGAATTTTGATCGCCTTGCCTTCAACCAGCACAGGCTCGAACGCTTGAATGCCAAGGCGGTGCAGCGTTGGCGCGCGATTAAGCAGAATGGGATGATCCTTAATGACTTTTTCAAGGATGTCCCAGACAACTTCGTTTTGACCTTCCACCAGTTCTTTGGCCTGCTTAATTGTTGCGGCATGGCCTTCGGCTTCCAGCCGGTTGTAGATGAACGGCTTGAACAATTCCAGCGCCATCTTCTTCGGCAAGCCGCACTGGTGCAGCTTCAGTTCAGGGCCGACAACGATTACCGAACGGCCAGAATAGTCCACGCGCTTGCCAAGCAGGTTCTGGCGGAAGCGGCCTTGCTTGCCTTTCAACGTGTCTGACAGCGATTTGAGCGGACGATTGTTGACGCCTCGCAGAACACGGCCACGACGCCCATTGTCGAACAGCGCGTCCACTGCTTCCTGCAGCATGCGCTTTTCGTTGCGGACGATCACTTCCGGAGCCTTCAGTTCGATCAGCTTCGACAGACGATTGTTGCGGTTGATGACACGGCGATACAGGTCATTCAAATCCGATGTGGCAAAGCGCCCGCCATCCAACGGTACCAGGGGACGCAGCTCCGGCGGTAAAACTGGCAGCACATCCAGGATCATCCACTCCGGCTTGTTGCCGGATTTGCGGAACGAATCAACGACCTTCAGCCGCTTGGAGTACTTGAGCTTCTTCTGCTGACTGTTCTCGGTCTTCATCCGGTGGCGCATCTCTTCGGATAACTCATCAACCTGGATGCGCTGCAGCAGATATTTAATCGCCTCAGCACCCATCCGCGCGACTTCGTCGGTGAACTTGCCGGGGAATTCCTGCTTGAGCTGGCGATAACGATCATCCTGGATCAACTCGCGTTCTTTAAGCGGCAGGCCCAGTTCGTCAATCTCTTTTTGATCGGCGATGACGATGAAGCTTTCAAAATAGAGAACCTTTTCCAGTTCACGCAATGGAATGTCCAGCAAGTGGCCGATTCGGCTGGGCAGGCCTTTGAAGAACCAGACGTGCGAACACGGGCTGGCAAGTTCAATATGGCCCAGGCGTTCGCGGCGAACTTTGGCTTGCGTCACTTCGACGCCGCACTTGTCGCAGACCACGCCGCGATGCTTCATGCGTTTGTACTTGCCACATAAACATTCCCAATCCGTCACCGGCCCGAAGATGCGGGCGCAGAATAATCCATCGCGTTCAGGCTTGAACGTGCGGTAATTGATCGTTTCGGGCTTCGTCACATGCCCGTGCGACCACGAACGAATCTTTTCCGGCGACGCAAGGCTGATGCGAATCGCCTCGAAATCTGGCGTCAATGTTTTTTCACCTGAATATCTAAGCATGGTTACCTTCTCCAAATTGCGCTGTTTGCCGCGGTAGAGACGCAAAATTTCGCGTCTCTACCAAATTTTGCGTCTCTATCTTAATTACGCTTCCTTCGGTTCTCGCTGCCGCAACTCAACGTCCAGGCACAGCGACTGAAGCTCGCGCACCAGCACGTTGAACGATTCGGGCAGGCCCGGCTCGAAGTCCGATTCGCCTTTGACTATGGACTCGTAAATCTTCGAGCGTCCAGCGACGTCGTCAGACTTGCAGGTCAACAGTTCCTGCAGGATGTGCGCCGCGCCGTATGCTTCAAGCGCCCATACCTCCATTTCGCCGAAGCGCTGGCCGCCGAACTGTGCCTTGCCGCCCAGCGGTTGCTGGGTGATTAAGCTGTACGGGCCAATCGAACGTGCGTGAATCTTGTCGTCCACCAGATGCGAGAGTTTGAGCATATAGATGTATCCGACGGTCACTTTCTGCTCGAACACGTCACCGGTCATTCCGTCATACAGAAGGGTCTTGCCTGAACTGTTGACCATTTGCGGAATACCTTCCTCGCGAATCTTCGTTTCGGCGTTTTCCAGGTAGCGCTTGATGTCGTTTTCTGTCGCGCCGTCAAACACCGGCGTGGCGAAGCGCAAGCCAAGTATGCTAGCTGCCCAGCCCAAGTGGGTTTCAAGGATCTGACCGACGTTCATGCGCGAAGGCACGCCCAGTGGGTTCAGGACGATCTCGACCGGAGTGCCATCGGGCAGGTACGGCATATCCTCTTCGGGCAGGATGCGGGCGATGACGCCTTTGTTGCCGTGGCGTCCGGCCATCTTGTCCCCAACTGATAGCTTGCGCTTCATCGCGACGAAGACCTTGACCATCTTGATCACGCCCGGAGCCAGTTCGTCGCCCTTTTTGATCTTGTCTATCTTCTCCTGATAGAGGTGATCGAGAATGGCGGTCTGGCGTTCAGTGCGCTGTTCCAGGTCCTTGATCTCGGCGGCCACGTCGCGCGCGCCGCTGACTTCGACGCGCTTCAATGCGCCGATGTCCATGCCTTCCAGCATTTCCCGGGTCAGCTTTGCGCCTTTGTCAGCGACAGTCCGGCCACGGAAGACCAGATCGGATTCGAGCTTGCGGCCATCGAGCAATTCATAAATGCGCTTGTTGCGTTCTTCTTCGAGGATGCGCTTTTCATCTTCGAAGTTCTTCAACAACTTCTCTTCTCCGGCAGCCTCGATGGCGGCGCTGCGAACGTCCTTGTCCTGTCCCTTGCGAGTGAAGACCTTGACGTCCACAACCGTGCCTTCAATGCCTGGCGGGCAGGTCAAGGAAGCGTCACGCACATCGCCGGCCTTTTCACCGAAGATTGCGCGCAACAGTTTCTCTTCCGCCGTCAACTGCGTCTCGCCCTTTGGCGTGACTTTGCCGACCAGGATTGAGCCGGGTTTGACGAAAGCGCCGATGCGGATGATGCCGCTTTCATCCAAGTCACGCAGCGCAGCCTCGCCGACGTTTGGAATATCGCGCGTGATCTCTTCAGGGCCAAGCTTCGTATCGCGAGATTCGATCTCCAATTCTTCGATGTGGATCGAAGTGTAGTAATCGTTCTTGACCATCTTTTCCGAGATCAAGATTGCATCTTCGAAATTGTAACCACGCCACGGCATGAACGCGACCAGAACGTTGCGCCCAAGAGCCAGTTCGCCGCCTTCTGTACACGGGCCGTCGGCGACGACCTGACCTTTCGCGACGCGTTCGCCTTTGCGAACGATAGGTTTCTGATTGATGCAGGTGTTCTGGTTCGAGCGTTTGAACTTGATCAACGGATAGATGTCCGCCGTCACTTCGCGCGACAGCGTCCCATCCACGTTGTGGTCAACTCGGATAATGATGCGTTCGGAGTCCACCGTGTCTATTACTCCATCGCGGCGAGCAATGACCACAGCGCCTGAATCCTGCGCGGTCACCTTTTCCATTCCGGTTCCGATCAGCGGCGCTTGTGCGCGGAGCAACGGCACGGCCTGACGTTGCATGTTCGATCCCATCAACGCGCGGTTCGCGTCGTCGTTTTCTAGGAACGGAATCAAGCTCGCAGCGACCGAAACCAACTGCTTCGGCGACACATCCATAAACTGAACTTTATCGCGCGTCGCCAGAATGAATTCGCCAGCTTGGCGAGCATTAACGCGCTCGCCGACGATTCTGCCGTTTTTATCGAGTTCGATGTTGGCTTGGCCGATGATGTACTTATCCTCTTCCCAAGCCGACAGGTAGAACGGATATGGTTCGAAGGTCGCCTTCTTCTTGCCATCGCCAATTTGCTTGTTGATCTTCTCTGCTTGCTCTTCGGGGATGTGATCGTGCGGTTTGAGTTGTGAATCACCTGGATTGATGACCTTTAGGTAGTCAACCACATGGCCATCAACCACCTTACGATAAGGCGATTCGATGAAACCGAACTCGTTAATACGCGCAAAGCACGACAGCGATGAGATCAAACCGATGTTTGGACCTTCCGGCGTCTCAATCGGACAGATGCGGCCGTAGTGTGTCGGATGGACGTCACGGACTTCGAAGCCCGCGCGTTCACGGCTCAAACCACCTGGCCCAAGGGCTGACAGGCGACGCTTGTGCGTGATCTCAGACAGTGGATTGGTTTGATCCATAAACTGCGAGAGCTGTGACGAACCGAAGAATTCGCGCACCGCCGCCGTCACGGGCTTAGCATTGATCAGGTCGCGCGGCATCGCCGTTTGCATCTCGGTATGAATGGACATCTTTTCTTTGATTGCCCGCTCCATGCGCACAAGTCCCAGGCGGAACTGGTTTTCCAGCAACTCACCCACGGCGCGGACGCGGCGATTGCCCAGATGGTCAATGTCGTCGTCACCATAGAAGATTGTGCGGCCATCCTGGGTCTTCTGTTCGCCGGACACGCGTTTGAGCTTCAGCACGTAATCAATTACGTCGAAGAAGTCCTGCGGCGAGAGCAGCGAATCATCCAACCGTTCGCGTTCAGGGCGGCCCATCTTGATGTTGAACTTCAGACGGCCAACACGCGAGAAGTCGAATTTGCGGGCGTCGAAGAACATTCCGTGGAAGAGAGATTGCGACGTATCCAATGTCGGCGGGTCGCCCGGACGCATTTTGCGATAAATCTCGATCAGTGCTTCCTGCGACGTTTTGATCGTGTCTTTCCTGACTGTCGCACTCATTGCGGTGCCGACATCGTCTTTGTCCGGAAAGAATATCTCCATAGAGGTGATTCCAGCCTCGACCACTTTGGCAATCGTTTCAGCGGTCAATTCCGTATTGCTCTCGGCGATAACTTCGCCATCACTGGTATTGACTAGATCGCCGAGCGTGTAAGCTCCGGTCAGATCTTCGATCTTAACTGGAATTTCCATTATTCCAGCGGCGACGATTGATTTGTAAGCTTCAGGGCCGATCTTCTTTCCATTCTTGATCAGCACTTCGCCGTTCTTAGCCACGATGTCGGAGGATGAACGTGAGCCGACAATGCTCGGGCTGACATGCCAGAATAATCCGGATTCGGCCACGCGAATCTTGTCCACCGTGTAGTAATAGCGGAGAAGGTCTTCGTCATTCTTCAATCCCAGCGCGCGCAGAAAGACGGTTGCCAGGAACTTGCGCTTGCGGTCAATGCGCACGTAAAGCAGGTTCTTAGAGTCGTACTCGAATTCGACCCACGACCCGCGATAAGGAATCAGCTTCGCCAGGAAAGATGTGTTGTTTTCGCTCTTTTCGAAAAAGACACCAGGCGAACGGTGTAACTGCGAGACGATGACGCGCTCGGTGCCGTTGATCACGAAAGTGCCGTTCTCAGTCATCAGCGGCAGGTCGCCAAAATAGACCTCTTCCTCTTTAATATCGCGGATGGACTTCTGCGCGGTCTCTTCGTCTTTATCCCAGACGGTCAAGCGAATTTTGACGTGTAGCGGCACGCTGTAAGTCATCCCGCGTTCCTGGCATTCATGCACGTCGTACTTGTGCTTTAGGCCAACCGGCTCGCCGCAGTTGTCGCAGGTATTAACGATGTTTTTGTTGTAGGTGCCACATTGTCCGCAGATGATGTCGTCGGATGAAAGCGGATTGATTTTGATCACTGACCCGCACTGACGACAGTTCGACCGCAGATGGTGCAGTCCCTGCATCTGTCCGCATTTGCACTGCCAGTTTCCCAGGCGAAACTCCACGAATTCGAGAGATGAGGTCTCGCGAAAATCGGAGATCGGAAATGTTGACCTGAAGACCGCCTGTAAACCGACCAAGTCGCGCTCAGGTGGCAACAGATCCATTTGTAGAAAACGGTCATAGCTTTCGCGTTGAACTTCGATCAGGTTTGGAATTCGCACAGCCGTGCGAATCTTCGAGAAGTCGTAACGCGGCGACTTCTTAGTCCCATTTCCATTCGATGCGATTGGATTCATCTCAATAGTCATTTGCGATCACATCCTTGAAATGCGCTGGCAATCGGGCTGATATTGCGCCAAAGACGCCAGCGACCATGGTTTATTTAGTAAGTCTCGGACACGACAAAGCGGCGGCGGCGAACTATACGTTCACCGCCGCGCGCCACGCGGATATTTTGAAAAGTTGTATTTGAAGTTTGCCGATTTCGATACCCAGCGAACTACCCAGATAATACCAATGCTGTATAGCAAAGGGAGTATCTGCAATCGCCTGAGGTCGCCAATTCAACCAGAAGATCAGTGAGAATATCAAACCGCTGAAGATCGAAGTGTCTATGCCCGCCCTCGCCTCAGCTTTTCTCTCGGCTTGGCCTCTGTAAAGTCTTAGCCGACGGCAAACCAATAAGTTTGCAGTATAGCTTGAAGCCATACTGCAAACTGTATGTTCGCTTACTTCAGCTCGACCGAGGCGCCCGCATCGGTGAGCTGTTTCTTCATCTTCTCGGCATCGTCTTTGGAAGCACCTTCTTTGACGGTCTTCGGAGCGCCGTCCACTAGATCTTTGGCTTCTTTCAAGCCTAAGCCGGTCAATTCGCGGACGACCTTAATGACGTTGATCTTATTCGCGCCCACGCCCGTCAGTACCACGTCAAAAGTGTCCTTCTCTTCAACGACTGGCGCTGCTGCCGCGGCGGCACCTGCCGGAGCAGCAGCGACCGCCGCCGCCGCCGAAACGCCGAAAGTTTCTTCCATTTGCTTTACTAAGTCCGAAGCCTCTAGCAGGGTGAGACCTTTGATCTGTTCTAGAATGTTTGCGATGTCAGCCATGACTTTAACTATTCCTCCAACAATGAAATTCAATTGATTGTCAGCGCCGTTAAAAAACGCTCGGCGCATTTGATGAGCATACGCGCAAGACCAAGCTTTCAGGCATCACTCCTACCGGCTGCATCCTGCCCAGGCCACCCACTGACAATTTTGCAAGACAACCTGGCGTATTCAAAAAAACCAAAGCCTGAATATTGCTCAAGAAACTCAGGCTGAATAATCTATTGCGCCTGCTCGGCTTTTTTTTCAGCGATCTGTTGCATAACGACCGCCAGATTGCGTGCTACGCCGTTCAAGGTGATAGCTATGCGCTGTGCCGGAGCATTCAGCAGGAACATGACCTTACTAATTAACTCCTCTTTCGAAGGCATCGAAGCCAGAGTCTCGATATCTTTGACGTTGATGGCCCGGCCTTCGACGACGCCTGCCTTGAAGGTCAGTTTGGCGTTATCTTTGGCGAACTTGCTTAGAACTTTAGCCAGGCCGACCGGATCGGATTCGCTGTAGGCAATAGCGGTCATTCCTTTGAAGTGATCTTTCAACGATTCAAGAGGCGTACCTTCGACCGCGCGGCGGCCAATCGTGTTTTTGACGACGCGGTAGTTCAGTTGCGCAGCCTGCAAGGCGCGGCGCAATTCCCAATCTTTATCAACCGGCAATCCCTGAAAGCTCACAATAAGCGCGTGATCGGTATGTTGAAAATCTTCTTTGAGTGCGGTGATGTTTTGATCTTTTTGCTCTCTCGTTTTCATAGTTCAATCTCCAGGCAGTGAAATCCTTGTACGCAAGGGAGCGTTTACGCCCCAATCGAATTCGGGTCTACCAGTATCCCCGGCCCCATCGTCGAGGCAACGTTCACCTTCTTAACGTACTTGCCTTTCGCGGTTGCAGGCTTGGCCTTCATGACGGCGTCAATCAGCGATTTGGCGTTAGCAGTAATTTTGTCCTCCGCAAACGAAACCTTGCCGACTGGCACGTGAATCACGCCGGTTTTGTCCACGCGAAATTCCACTTTACCAGCTTTCGTCTCTCTGACGGCGTTGGCCACATCAGGGGTTACCGTGCCGGTCTTCGGATTTGGCATCAAGCCACGCGGGCCGAGTATTTTACCCAGTGTGCCAACCGAACGCATCATATCAGGCGTAGCGATCAGAGCGTCGAAGCTGAGATAGCCACCTTTGATCCTTTCCACAAAATCATCGCCACCGACTTCATCGGCGCCCGCTTCCAGCGCCTCGCGCTGTTTTTCGGGCGAGCCAGCAATAACGGCGACCTTTTTGGATTTGCCCAGTCCGTGCGGGAGCACGATCGTGCCGCGCACCATCTGATCAGCTTTGCGCGGATCCACGCCAAGTACCATCGTCACCTCTACCGTCTCGTCGAATTTCGCAAATGCAATCTTCTTCGAGAGCGCAATAGCATCGGTCAAAGGGTAGAGTTTGCTAGCCTCGACTTGTGCGAGTGCCGCTTTAAACTTTTTTCCTGCCATTGATTTTTTCCTTTCAGGTGTTAGCGTGACTGTCAGGGAAACCGGCGATTGCCGGTGCTCACGGTCACTCCCTCATAGAATTGCGGAGTTTTAGATTGTAGATTGCGAATTTACAGGATCGGCCATCAGCCAATCCGCATCCGCAATCATTTGATTTCAAGACCCAGACTCTTGGCCGTGCCTTCGATGGTGCGAATGGCCGCTTCGAGATTGGTGGTGTTGAGGTCAGGCATTTTCAGCTTCGCGATCTCTTCGACCTGCGCGCGCGTGACTGTGCCGATTTTCTCGCGGTTCGGTTTGCCCGAGCCTTTTTCCAGCTTCAACTCCTTCTTCAACAGATCCGCTGCTGGCGGCGTCTTGGTAATGAAGGTAAAGGAGCGATCAGCGTATACAGTAATGACGACAGGAATTTTAATGTCGCCTAGGCTGGCGGTCTTCGCGTTGAACTGTTTACAGAACTCCATGATGTTCACGCCTTGTGGGCCAAGGGCAGTGCCGATGGGAGGCGCAGGATTGGCCTTGCCGGCAGGAACTTGGAGCTTAATCATTGCGGTTACTTTTTTTGCCATATTGAATATTGGTTATGATCGGATGCGCTGAAGGCATCCTCCCAATTTATCTTTCCGACTTATCCTTCTTCAGCAAATGAAACTTTTTCGACTTCCAAAAATCCCAGTTCGACCGGGGTAGCGCGGCCAAAAATGGTCACGCTGACTTTGAGAACATTCTTGTCGGCATTAATGTCCTCGACCGTTCCCATAAAGCTCGTAAAAGGGCCGTGCATGATTCGAACCGTCTCGCCGCGCTCGAAGGTAAACTTCGGCTTCGGCTTTTCGGCTGCCGTCTCGACGTGATGAACGATCTGGTCAACCTCTTCCTGGCTGAGCGGCGTAGGTTTTTGACCGCCAACAAAGCTGGTCACCTTCGGCGTACTCTTAATCAAATGCCATGACTTGTCGGAAATGTCGCCCGACTCTCCACATTCGATCTCAACCAGCACGTAACCAGGGAAGAACATGCGCGTACTTTCGACACGCTTAGAGCCTTTCATCTCGACGACAGTCTCCGTCGGAATCAAGACCTGCGTGACTTCTTCGCCCATGCCGAACGCCTGAATTCGCGAGTTCAGACTGTCACGAACTTTGCGCTCGTAACCGGAATAAGTGTGAATAATAAACCACTGCTTCGCCATAGTCCCCGAAATTTCTGGCCGCCTAGTTTGCGCGGGCCGCTTCTGTTAGAAAACCTTACCCGCAGCCCACTCTATACCTTTAATCAAATATGAGAAGATGATATCTGCGGCAAAAAGATAAAAAGCAAAAAAGAAGACCGCGATTATTACTACCAGGGTCGTGTTTACAACCTCCGTGCGTGTTGGCCAGGAAACCTGTTTCATCTCCCGCGCGACATCACGCCAGAACTGGCGAACGCTTTCCAGCCAACCTAGGGGTTTTACCACTAGCGAATGTTCATTTGACTCGTTTGTCATCGCCGCAGCTCCTTCGCGCGTACTCGATGTTGGCATAATTCTCAACCTCGGTTGCTGGTGACTGAAATTAATGAGGCTTGCTTAATACCTAACGTCATTAAAGCTGGCAGGGGTATCAGGATTCGAACCCGAACTTTAGGTTTTGGAGACCCACGTGCTAACCGTTAACACTATACCCCTAAATTTAACTTACCAACTCAGCACTACTTGGTCTCGCGATGCGGCGAATGCTTGCGGCATTTGCGGCAAAACTTCTTAAATTCGAGCCGCTGAGTCGTCTTTTTCTTATTCTTCGTCGTAAAGTAATTGCGATCTTTACAGTCCGTGCATTGGAGAACGATTTTATCTCGCATAATGATTTCTCTACAAAACCTGAAGAAGCGCAATTATTTTTATTGCGCTTCTTCGTGAGGTGCTTTCCAATTTTGAGCTTACTCGATGATGTCGGAGACGGTGCCAGCGCCGACCGTTCGGCCACCTTCGCGGATCGCGAAACGCAAGCCCTTCTCCATCGCGATCGGGGCGATCAATTCGATCTC
>JBDSAM010000116.1:0-3862 GCA_039922135.1 Blastocatellia bacterium | reverse complement strand
TAAATCATTGTCGGAATCGGCGCGCTGTCGGCAATTCGTTCGTAATGCGCAATGTAATGCTCATCAAAAAGAATCTTCTTGTAATAGAACGGCGTGATGACCACTGCGCCATCCGCGCCGTGATCGTGCGCGCGCCGCGTCATTTCAATAGTCTGGCGCGTTGACAGTTCGCCCGTGCCGACCAGCAACAGCTTGTCGTACGACATCGCGCCGCGCACCGTTTCGATGACCACCTGTTTTTCATCCGCCGTCAGGTGCGTGAATTCACCTGTCGAACCCAGAATCAAATAACCGTGCAGGTCTGTCTGATTCCACTTTTCGACATTGCGCCGCAGTTGTTCGCGATCCACTTCACCGTCGTAGCCGAACGGCGTCGGCAGCGCGGCGATGATACCGTTAAGATTGAGTGACATAGTTTACCGAGGGTTTTACAGTTTGTTTTCAATTAGGCTGCTTGGTTGAGCATGTACAGAAGAATGCCAAGCACCTTGCCAGGTTCTTTGACCGAATATTCGCGCAAATCCACTTCGGCCTTACGCTGATGTAGGGAGATGAAATTCCAAGCGCTGCCCGTCGTCGTCGCGCCGTAAACGGTCTGCACAACAGAGTTCTCCCGCTCGTTAAAGATTTGGGCGGCCACCATCTCCGCCAAGCACTGCGGGATCGCCGATTTCAGGCTTTCGTTCTTAGCCTCGACCATCGTAATGATTGGCGCTTCAATGGCCAATTGTTGCGTGGATCGGGTAATCAGAAAGTCACAAACACCAGCCAACCCATTTGACGGGTCAACATTGAACTCAACGCCGGAAAAGAGGCTGATCTGATGGTTCAATCGCTTGCGCAACTCCGTTAGAAATGGGGCGACGATGAATTCGGAGCGAATTTTCTCCGTGCTCACCGCCAATGCCATCGTCACGTTTTCGCTGAGCGATTCGGCCAGCCAGGGACTGATTTCAACCGGCGCAACGTGATCGAACAGGTCCAGTCCAGTCACGACATCCAGTCCGAATCTTTTTTCCAGTTCAGCAATCGTGAAGTTTGAATAAGCCATGCAACTCCTCAAAGTTCCGCAAGAACTAATTGACTATCTCCTGCAGCAACTCCGGCCTTTCAACCAGAAAGTCCGGAGTTGCCGCCGCCAATGCTTCGCGCCTTCCCGCGCCCCAGGTCACAGCGACGGTTGTAGTCCCCGCATCGCGTCCGGCTTCGATATCCGAAACCATATCGCCGATGTAAACCGTTCTGCCCGGATCAACGTCAAACTGTTCGATCAGTTTGAGCAGACCTTCTGGATGCGGTTTGTAATTGCTGACCGCGTCGCCGCCAATGACTTCGTCGAAGTAGTCAAGCAAGCCCGCATGGCCAATGCGGATGCGCGCGGATTCAGTGTTTGCGCCGCTATACACGCCAAGCTTGACGCCAGCATCGCGCAGGGAGTGAAGCAAATCCCGAATGCCATCGAAAGGTTGAATCTCGTGGCCATCTTCGTGGCACAGGCGATAGAAGTCAGCAATGACGGCTTCGTGATTGTTCAAATTATGATGGTCAGAAAAGATGCGTTCGATCATGACGGTTTCCGGCGGGCCAAAGTACGGGGCCAACTCCGCCAGCTTCCATTCGCGCCCAGTCCGGTCCACCATCAACCGGTTGAAGATGCGCAGGACTGTCGGGAAGGTATTGGCGAGAGTGCCGTCCAGATCGAAAACCACCGCGTCGAATCGGTTTTTCTTGTTGGGTGCTTGCATAGTTGAAAATCGGACGGGCATTATAGCGGCGCGTCATCAAGACAGGCAATCAACTAAAATTTGAGCAAGGTACAGGATGGAGTTACCAATCCTTCAAGACAATCTGCGTTCGTCAGGCGGTTGGACGGCAGCACTCGCCAGCGAGCAGGAGCAATGGGCCAAGGCGCGCGCCGCATCCACAGCGATTGAAAGCAAGTTGCGCGAAATTCAAGTCGAGCAAATTCTGAAAACCTGCGGCGGTCAAATAGATCCCGCGCGTTTATTGGAGGCCGCAAGCAAGATTTCTGCCTGGGCGACAGAGGCCAATGCGGCGTTCAATGCCGCTCGTCTGCTGGCACTGCACCGTACGTTGATTGGCGCTGCCCCGATTGGCCCGGATGGTGAAGAGGTCGACGTGCTGCGAAAGGGTGAACCAACGCCGATCAATGCCGCGCACGATCCGACGCCTGCCAGATTGCTGCCGCAAATGATTGATCATGCGTTCGACTGGTTTTCAACCGAAAGCTTTGGCGAATTGCATCCCGTCGAACAGGCAACGGTCGTTTATTTACGCTTGCTCGATTTGTATCCATTTCCAATCTTGACCGAACCAACGGCGATACTGGCTGCGGGTTTTTATACCGAGCGCGCAGGATTGCCCCCGCTGGTCATCTTTGCCCAAGACCCGACGCAGGCGGAGTTCGCCCAGACGCTGGAAGCCGCGATGCGAATGCTGACGCAACCGCTGATCGAACTGTTCGCCCGGATGCTGCTTAGGGCGATGAGGCAGAGTGCAGTGCCGAGTACGGTAGCGACCGGGTGAGGCCGTCAAGTGATGAGACAACGACTAGGCGAGCCTTTGCCGCTCGAAGTTCAACAACTGTTTGCGCCGTTCTTTCCAGGCTTTGATTTAAACCGGATTCGCATCTTCGAAGGCATCCCGCGCTATGTCATCGCAAAGCCAATTGGCTATGCCGACCGCAACAGGATTTATCTGGCGGACGGTTATTATCGCGTGGACACGGCGGAAGGTCTGGCGCTGATCGCGCACGAAATCACGCATTGCCGCCAGTACCAAAAGCACGGCGCGTGGCGGTTCCGGGTAAAGTATCTGGCGGCCTATTTCAAAAACCGCCGCAGCGGGATGCCGCACGATCAGGCATATCTGAAAATCCCGTTTGAGATCGAAGCACGCGAAGTCGAACGAAAAGTGTATGCGGCGATGACGCAATGGCAGTCCCGCCTCAATACTTCAAGCACACAATGAGCAATACCACCACGACTTTGAATCTGCTGCCGGAAGCCTTCCGTCAATTGGCAGAATGGCAATCGCGCTGGCACGAATATGAAATTGACGAGAGCTTGAGGCTGCCTGATACCCGCGCGCAGGCCGTGCTGGGCGAACTGCTGGAACGGTTGCAGGAAAACTATCCGTTCTGGCATCCCAGTTACGCCGGGCAGATGTTGAAGCCTCCGCATTACATCGCCTCCATCGCCTACTTTCTGGCTCAGCAGATCAATCCCAACAACCACGCGCTGGATGGCGGCCCGGCCACTGCCAAGATGGAGACCGAAGTTGTCGCCGAGATAGCACGGATGTTTGGCTTCGGCACGCACTTGGGTCATCTGACTTCCAGCGGCACGATTGCCAACCTGGAAGCGCTGTGGGTCGCGCGCTCGCTGCATCCGAATAAAGCCGTGGCTTTTTCCGCCGAAGCTCACTACACGCACAGCCGTATGTGCGAAGTTATAGGCGCGGGCGCAATTCAGATTGCCGTTGATGGGCGTGGGCGAATGGATTTGGACGACCTGCGGACGAAACTAATAACCGGCGACATCGGCACCGTGGTGATGACTTCGGGCACGACGGCGCTGGGCGCGGTGGATGCAATTGACCAAGCGTTGGAGCTTCGCCGCGAATTTGATTTCCGCATTCACGTGGACGGCGCGTATGGCGGATTTTTCAAACTGTTGGTCGAAGGCGACGCGCTTGATGCTGAAGCCGCCGCCGCGTTCCGCGCCATTGCCGAATCTGACAGCATCGTGGTTGATCCGCACAAACATGGGCTGCAACCCTACGGTTGCGGCTCGGTGCTGTTTCGCGATCCCAGCGTGGGAAGGTTTTACAAACACGATTC
>JBDSAM010000115.1:0-10091 GCA_039922135.1 Blastocatellia bacterium | reverse complement strand
TCGCCCGCTTGATTGAAGACCTGCAATCGCATTTCGGCGACGGCTTTCTGCGCCGTGAAGCGCACCTTGTCTTGTTGAATGATGATCGTCACGTCCGATGACCCTTTGGCTGATTGTTGTTGCGCATCTTGTGCCTGGACGGCAGGCAGGCAGAGCAACACGCAAATGATTATGGCTAACAATTGTTTTGCTGAATGCATGGTATTTCCCCTTTGAAGTAGCTGTTATCCACTTGGCCGCAACGCTTGCTGCGCGCGACGTTTCTTTGCTGTCACCTCTACTGGCGAATGGTGCCAAAGCATGTCGCAAAAAAATCGGCCTGGGACAAAAAATGCTTTGCCCCAGGCCGATTGAATCTGCAACGTCACTGCCGCGCTTCACCTAGCGGACGTTTACCGTGACGGCGTTGGCCGACCGATTGTCAGCCGTCAGTTGGATGGTAACCTCACCCTTGCCGATCAAGCTACGTGGAATGCGCACGTTCGCTTGATCAAGTCCGGCAAAGCCCGGTGCAGGGCCAGCGTACAAGACCTCTGCGCTCTCATCGCCGATGGTTACGATTACGCCAGCGGTGCCTGCCGCGCGGAAGCCTGTGCCGAACAAAATCAGAAAGACCTGATCACTTTCCGGACCCAAATCAATCGGCGCGGGGACGAACTGTTGCAACTGGGCATCGTAGCGAGCCACCGGCTCATAGAATTGCCCGTCGCCGCGCACGCGCAACAACGAAGCAGCGGGCACGCCCTGGCCGCTGGCATTGGCGGAGAACAATCCGGGCGAGGACTTGACGATGGGAATCGTGCCAGTCGCCACCACTTTATCGCCGTTGTAGATGCCCAATTGAGCGATTCCACCGCTTGCGCCCGCCGGCACTTGGTAGTTGATCTGCGACGGTGAGACGAAGAAGAGCGGTGCGTTGCGCTCCACGCCGTCGCTGTCCGTGACCTTTACCGTCACGCCGCCCAGCGTTGTTGGCAGCGGCAATGATGTCGCTGCCAGAGTAGTCGGAGCGAGATTTTCGCCAAAGGCCGCCACGATTGCTTCAGCCGACAGTTCGCCGTTATAGCTGGCGGCTGAAACCGCTGCTACCACGGGGCCGCCAGCTACGCCGTTGACTGGGCTGATGGTGACCCCGCCGAGCGCTGCGCGCAGCGTCATCGGTTTGCTCAACAATTTCACGTCTCTATATATGCCCGGTTGAATCCACAATGTTCCGCGAACCGGCGTCGCGCTGATGCCGGTTGCAAGACTTTGGTAAGGGTCCAGAAAAGAGCCGGACTGGAAATGCGCGGTGTTTGTCGCGTCAACAAAGCGAAAATCGCCGCGCGAGTAAAGGAATGACATCGTGACGCCATCAAGGTAGCTCAGATGATCACGCTGGCCGATGTTGTCCTGCCATTGCGCAGCGAAAGGAGCCTTCACCGTAATCGTGGGGTTTTTGCAATTCATCTTATTGGCGTCGCAATTGCAACTTTTCGCGAAGGAGCATTGCCCGTAATGCATCACTGAGTCGAAATCGTAAGGGCCGTATGTGGACGAGTCGTTGTACTTGTCGAATTGATCTGCCTGACCGTCTTTGATGTTGCCACTATTGATCGTCACGAAGTTGTCACGATCCTTCCGGCCCTGCTCATGCTCCAGGCCCAGCGCGTGGCCCAGTTCGTGCGCGACGATGAACGGGAAGTCCCAATTGAAGATGTTCATCACCTGTTCGCCACCTCTCATCCCAATCCTTGAATTATTGGCGTCCGAACTTTGAATATGGATGTAACCACCGAAGAGTCCTCCTGGACCTCTGCCTTCGCGGAAAGCGATGGTGGCGACATTCATCCACGAGCGCATGGCCCCGCGCGCCACATCGCGGTTGGCTGGCGTGACGTTGCCGTCGAATTCATAATAAACAATTCCCCCCAGCCACAAATTGCGTTCAAAAGTGGCTTCCGGTGAGTTGGCCAAAGGAACTTGAATATCGCCCTCGATGATCCTATGACCTGATGTAATGTTGTTCTTTTTGGGCAGCATCTGCCCGGTCTGTGCTTTGTTGGGTTGCGGTGGTTCAGTTTGGGCCTGGGAATTGATCGCTCCGATTCCGCAAACGATCGCCCACAGCAGGAACGTTAAGCGTGTCACGCGGCAAAAACTTTTCACCCTGGCGAAGAATTGGTTCGAGCGTTGTCTGTTCATAACTAAACTCCTTCTGGCAGCGATGTAAGCCAATCAGTCAACCAAAATCGTGCGCCCCTCCGCTGGGGCCGTTGTCGGGCGGTTACGGCGGGCCGCACAAATTTATTGCAAAGTGACGAGCACCAGAACCAAGCCTTTGCCGGCTTTGAGTCCGGTCATCGCCTTGCCGATGATCGCGCCTTGTGCTTTGGCCGGGTTGGTGGCTTTCATCGCGTGGCCGGGAGTGGGAGATGTGGTCAGCAGGTCGCCGGGGCGAATCGCGCCGTGCGTCGCATCAACCCAGGCATAAACGCGCCCGCTCAATGCCACAGGGTGTTTGCCATCGGCCAGTGTGCCCGTCTGCCCCATCATCATTCCAGGTTTGACATCGCCCGCGCCGCTGATGATGCCCGCCACGCGGTGGTCATAGGCTCGACGACTGAGGCTGAGCTTTCCGGGGTTGGCCGGGTCAATCGCAACGACCATTCCAGGTTGAATTCCTGTCGCGCTTTTGCCCTGGAGATTGTTGGGGGCCCGCACATCGAAGTTTTCAGCGAAGTCCGCGCCGCCCGTGATTTGCAAGGCTTTCACGCTGACCAGCAAGTTGCCATCGATCGTCAGCCCTGGCTTGCCCACATTGCGGTTGTAGATGCCGAACAAACTTGTGTATGTACCACCGACGCCGCTTTCAAGCGTCCAGACATAACGTATGGGGTGACTCAGACCATTATCCAGCGCCAGGATCGCGCGTTCGTCGGTACTCTTAATCGTCATTTCGGTAGAGCCTGAACTCTCGACATGCAGCTTGGTCGCCGGAGTTAGTGTTCCAATGCCGACGTTACCTGAGGCATTGATGACTACGCCATTTCTTGGATCTGGCGGATTACCCACGGGGCCAACCGCCAATTTCAGCGACGAGCCATCAAATCTGACATCGGCTCGTCTGGCGCCGACAATGGACATGCCGGTTTCCCCATTGGGATTGCCGAACTGAATAACTCCTCCTGTTCCACCCGGTCTTAGCAACGTGGTGCCAACCACATCCAATTTACTCTCCGGGGTGTTTGTGCCAATGCCGACATTGCCAGTGGTATTGATGGCGATTCCTCTTTCTGGCGGTGGCGGGCCGCCCACGGGACCAGCCACTAATTTCAGCGTCGTACCATCAAATCTAATATCGGCTCGGCTGGTGCCCAGAATGGACAGACCTGTTTCCGCAGCGGGCGTGTGGAAATAAAGCTCTCCTCCGCTTCCGCCTGTTTTCAGGTCCAGAGTTCCATTCACTTCCAAATTACTTGTTGGGTTAGTCGTCCCGATGCCGATATTGCCATTAAGTTCAGTAATGACTGAATCCCCGACTGCCGTGGCCGTGGTAAATTTGGCGATCCGCCCGACGGTGGCTGCGGGGGCGGCGGCTGCTGATTTATCCGCTTTCGGTTGGCTTTGGGCTTCCGCTTCAACCGTGCGACCGGCGGCGTCGCGGTCTGTGATTTCAGCTCGTTGACCAACGATTCTTTCGCTAATTGCTGCTCCGGCGATAGTGGCGACCTCGTCCTTGGCAACGGTCAGTTCCGTGCCGATGCCGCTTTCATTCTGACTGGTAACCCATAGCTTGTCCGCGCCGTCGCGATCTTTCGCGCGATCCACAATGAAATGGCCTCGTCGCAGGCGCGCTTCGGCGGCTCCGGCTTCTTTGCCAAGTTCTTTGATTGAGAGTGTGTAAGCATAAAGGCCGCTTTTGAGCGCCTCGCCAGTTAGCGCTTGCAGCGGCCAATTGACTTCGGTGGCCTCAATCGCGCCGCTGTCATAAACCGATTCGCCCGCTTGGTTGAAGACCTGCAATCGCATTTCGGCGACGGCTTTCTGCGCCGTGAAGCGCACTTTGTCTTGTTGAATGATAATCGTGACGTCCGCCGCGGTGGCTTGCGGCTGTTGTTGTAATGCTTGCGCCGGAACGGCGGGTAGGCAGAGCAATGTGCAAATTAGGACAGCTAACAGATGTTTTGCTAAACGCATGGCCTTTTTCCTCCCCAGGTTAGAAACGTAATGATTCGCAAAGCCGCTCGCGTTTCACGGCGAGTAGCGCTTTTCGCTTTCACCCTCTACTGGCCATTGTCGCGAAAGCATGTCGCTGATTTTGTGACGGTCAGAAATAAACTTTGGGAAAATCGAGCGAGAGGTGTGTGCGAGCGAGGAATTGCTGATGGAACCTGCTCGAATGGTGTGGGCTATTTGTTGATGACCCTGAAAAAGTAACGATCAATCTCTTCCACTGTGCCAGCGGCGTCAATCCCCGTAAGCGTCAGGATGTAATCGCCGCGCTTCAATTTGATGGCAGGGATAGGCACTGAGATCGTTACACCGTCTTTGTCGGCAGAGGCTTTGACTGAGGAAGCTGGCCAACTCCCACCGCCGTCCACTGCGCGCAGGCTGGCTTGGTAGCGACGGTAATCGCGGCGCTCGATCTTCATTTGTACTCGAACTTGGCTGGCGTCGGGCGGCAGATTGAGCGTTTGCTGCTCGCTGCCAGCGCGTACCGAAGGCAACAGCAAGAAAGAAAAGACGGTTGAGTGCGAAGGCAGTGGAGAGGGAGATGCGGCAGCGCGAAGCTGCTCTGCGCGTAATTGCTCAAGCTCCGCGCTTAGTAGCAAATTGCGCTCGCGCTGTTGGGCGATCTGGCTTTCCAGTTCGCGCGCGCGCTGTTCTTTAGCGCTGCGGTCGGCCTGGGATTGGGCAAGTTGCTGCTGCCAACTGACACGTTGGTTCACCAGCCAAACTCCGCCGATAAGCATTAATGCGACAACCAGCGCCGCGCTCAGGGCGAACTGCGGCGTGCGCAACATGGCCAACAGCTTTGCCCAAAAAGATTCAGTGGTTTCAGCACTGCGCGCCTGATGCGCCGGTTCATTTGTCATCGGCAACAGCGTTCTGGCAAAAGCAACGCGTTCACGATGCCTGGGCGATGCCAGATAATGTTGCTCGAACTGTTCGCGCTCGGCGCCCGACAACTGCTCGCGCACGTACCCATCCACCAAGTCATTTTCGACGGCCCAGACACGGTCGAGCATCTCGCCATCAGCAAAAAACTGCTGTTCCAGTGCGACTTGTTCCGCCTCGGGAAGCGCGCCCAAAAGATAGCGGCGCATCAACTCGATCTGGCGAGCCTGAGTGTTAACGTCTGTCTTCATTATTCTGTTTTCTGGGCAAAGAAATGTACGGGCAAAGAACACTGCGCCCGCTCAATTACTACTGGTTGCTGCTGCTAATCCATGTCGCTCATTTCACGAAATGCCGGATAATTTTATCTCGATGGAATATTCGCTTCTGCCAGATGACGTTTCAGGCATTGCTCCAAACGGTCGCGGATGCGCTGCACGCGGCTACGCAGGGCGTTGAGCGGAATGCCCAGTTGATCGGCCATCGCGGCGCGGACATCAATCTTCTGCCGCCGTTCGTCCTGGTAATAGCGCAATACCAACTGCCTGCTTTCGACCGGCAGTTCGCGCATACATCGCTCCAAATGATCTTGGCGTTCGTCTGTTTCAGTTGTTTCAGACGGCGCAGCGAAGGAACTGATCTCTTCGACTTCTGCGCGCCGGTTAAGGAAGGTCTTCCGGTGTTCCAGCAAAACCATACGCGCGACCCCGTGGCAATACGTGGGCACGTCGTGCGGTTCGTCGCCTTCGTCAATCTTTCTGGCGACGCGGTTGATCACTTCATCGCTCAAATCTTCCGGCGCAAATGCGCCCTGCCAATCGAAGAATTTGACCAACGCCAGCCGAATGGCTTCGTACTGGTCCCCCGCTCGCTCCGGCTCTACATTTAGGCGAGCTAGAAATTTGGTGAAGGCTTCGCCTGTCAGTTCCCATTTACCCCGTGTGGTTCCGATGCTGCTCATAACTTAATTTTTGTCATCCCAGAATGCCTGCATTGTTGTGCAAGTTGTCGGCGGTGAGCAACCGGCGGAATTTGAAAGGAGAAACAGGCCGGAATTGAGAAGCCTCCTATTGCCACTGGCCGGATTCGTTCCCATAATGCTTCCGGCCTGCAAGCAGGCTGCATCAAATAACAAGAATCGCCCGTGACCCAAAGAACCCAAGAAAGCAATGACGATTTTAAAACGACGATTTAATTTACGCCCGCTTATTGTGCCGATCGTGCTGCTGTGCGCGATGGTGGCTGGCGCGCTGTTCGCGCCGAAGTTTCAGGCGCAGTACGGGCTAAAACTTGTTCATCCGCTTGGCCTGCCTGCGGACACCTGGGAATATTACGTGCCGCGCGATAACCTGATGACGGCGGCAAAGGTCGAGCTTGGCCGCAAACTGTTTTTCGATGCGCGGCTGTCGGCGGACGGCAAAGTTTCATGCGCAACCTGTCACGATCCTAAGCTTGGCTTTGCGGATGGCAAATCATTGGCGGAAGGTGTTGGCGGCAAAATCGGCACGCGCAATTCGCCGACGCTGCTGAACATTATGTTTATCCCAAACCAGTTTTGGGATGGCCGCGCCGGTTCGTTGGAAGAACAGGCATTGCAGCCGTTGGTCAATCCGTTGGAGATGGGCAACGCTTCGCACGATCAAGTCATTGGGCGGCTGCGCGATTTGGCCGAATACCGCGTCGAATTTCAATCCATCTTCGGTGGCGAAGCGACAATCGCACGGACTGGGCAGGCCATTGCTGCCTACGAACGTACGCTGGTTGCCGCCGATTCGGCGTTTGACAGGTTTATGGCCGGAGACGCAAAGGCCGTCAACGACAGCGTCAAACGCGGTTTCGCGCTCTTTCGCGGCAAAGCGCGTTGTTCGCGCTGCCACACATTCAGCGACGCCATGCCGTTCTTTACCGACTTCAGCTATCACAACACAGGCGTTGCGGCGAATCATCCGAACTTCGACAAACTGGCGCGCGAAGCCTTTGCCGTCGCCGACACTGACCGCGCAAAAACTGTGATTGATCGGCTGGCACAGCAGAACGGCGGGCATGAACTAGGCAGGATTTTGATCAGCTATCAGGTCTTCGATATTGGCGCCTACCGCACGCCGTCCTTGCGTAATATCGCGCTGACCGCGCCCTACTTCCACAATGGCAGCGCGCGGACGCTAGCCGATGTGGTCCGGTTTTATAACGAAGGCGGCAAGGCAAATTTCAATCGCGAATGGGAACTGGCCGCATTGTCGTTGAGTGAAGATGAACAGAGCGACTTGGTGGCGTTTCTGGAATCATTGACCGGCAAGCTACCAGAGCAAGAATTGGCAAAAAAGAATTGAGCAATGACCAATCAGGAGATTGCCGATGTCTTCCGCCGTTTGGCCAATCTGATAGAACTGCTGGAAGACAATCCGTTTAGGATTCGCTCTTACCGAATGGCGGCGGAAACGATAGAAGATTGGCCGCAACCGTTGACCGAAATCGCCGCCAGCGGCGGCCAGACGGCCCTGCGCGAATTGCCCGGCGTCGGCCCTGGAATCAGCCAGAAGATCATTGATCTGCTCGCCACCGGCACTTTCAAAAGTTACCAGGCAATCACCGCCGAAATTCCCGCCACCACGCTCGACCTGCTTCAGATCGAAGGCGTCGGGATGAAGATGCTGCACACGCTTTACCATCAGTTTCAATTGACCAATCTCGACGACTTCGCCAAGTTCGTTGCGGGCGGCGGCTTAGGCAGTGTGCCGAGGCTGGGCGAAAAAGGGCAGGCGCGGATTCGCGAGTCGCTCAGTCAGCTTGGCTACTAAACTCTCTGCCCCCCCCGCTAGACAACTCTTACCCTCGTACCTAAAATGCGAATGAGGGTTTAATCAATTCAATTCATTCCGAATAGTGGCTCAATCCGAATCAGTATCGCGAACGGTAGTGAAGGTGCCCTCTGACACTGCTCTACTGTGGAAGCGCGCTCGCTACCGTTCGCGGTATTGATTCGCTGAAAGAAAGGATTGTCTTTATGTGGGATCAACAACGAAGGGCCAGAAGTCAGCAACCAGTATATGACGTAGTGATTGTCGGTTCCGGCGCGGCAGGCGGCACGGCGGCTTGGAATCTGGTGCAAGCCGGGTTGAATGTCGCAATGCTGGAAATCGGGCCGCTACGCAAACGCGATGATTTTCCCTATCACCCGACCTTTCCCTACGACGACGATCACCGTGGTTTTAAGACCGAACTGGATCGCAGCGACGAATTCAAAAACAAGTACTCGATTCAAGGCCCATCGAAAGACGAGCCGTACACGACGCCCGAAAAGATGCCCTACGATTGGTTCCGCGCGCGCAACGTCGGCGGGCGTACCTTATTTTGGGGGCGGTTTGCCAACCGCTTCAACGAAGCCGATTTCAAAATGCGTTCGCGCGACGGCGCGGGGCTGGATTGGCCGATTCAATACAAAGACCTCGCGCCCTATTACGACAAAGCTGAAATCTTTATGGGCGTCTGCGGTCAGAAAGAAAACCATCCTGATCTGCCCGACAGCGATCATTTCCTGCCAACGGTTGCGCTGAAATGCCCGGATTATTTGTTGAAGAAAGCCGCAACTAAAATGGGCATCCGTGCCATCAACGCCCGCCGGGCGCACCTGACGCAGAAACCCACTGAACAGTACAACGGCTACAAAGCTTGTCATTATTGCGCCGAATGCCCGAACGGATGCGAAACCGATTCGTTTTACAGTTCGGCATTCCGCCAGGTTGCGCCGTTGCTGAAAAAATACCCGAAGACTTTCACGCTGATTCCGAACGCAATGGCGCACAAGATCAATTTGAACAAGAAGGGAATGGCAGACGGCGTCAGCTACATTGATAAGGAGACGGGCAGGACGCTCGAAATCAAAGCGCGCACCGTTGTGGTTGGCTGTGGCACGCTTGAAAGCACGCGCCTGCTGCTCAATTCCGGCATCGCTAATTCCAGCGGCTTGATCGGCAAAAACTTCATTGAGCATCTGGATGTTAGCGCGCAAGGGTTTCTGCCCGACCTCAGCTTTGGCCAGCGTGAAACGGGCGACGGCATTGGCGGTTCGCACATCATCATTCCGTGGTTCGGCTATTTTCGCCCGAACGAAAAGCGCGACTTTCTGCGCGGTTTCCAAATCGAGCCCTCGGCGCGCAACCCGATGAATCCGGTTAGAAATCCGAAAGGCATTGCCGGGTTTGGCCCGAATTTCAAACGCGAAGTCCGCCGCTGGCAGGGCACGCGCGTTCGTCTGGCTTCGCACGGCGAGATGCTGGCCAACCCGAACAAGTTCGTTGAAATTGACCAGGCAGTAAAAGACAAGTGGGGCGTGCCGGTGCTGAACATTCATCATCCGCTGGAAGCGAATGACCGCGCAATGTTCAAGTACATCAAGCAAACTTACGATGAGCTTTTCACCGCCACCAAGGCTGTGGACGTGCGATTGCCGAAAGACCCCGAGGTCGCCGGCCATTCCATTCACGAAATGGGGACGGTTCATATGGGCAGCGACGCCAAGACTTCGGTGCTGAATCAATTCAACCAGTCGTGGGATGTGAAGAATCTGTTCGTGATGGACGCTGCCGCTTTCGCTTCGGGAACGCATAAAAATCCGACGCTGACGATTATGGCGCTCAGCATGCGCGCGTCAGATTACATGCTCGACCAGATGAAGAAAGGTAGCTTCTAAAAATCATAAGGCAAAGTGCAAAAGGCAAAAGGCAAAAGTGAAGAAACAACGTTCCTACCTTTTGCCTTTTGATTTTTGCCTTTTGCCTTTTGCCTTATGAAACGCTATCTCCCATTCATTGTTTGTCTGCTGCATTTGCTGGTCCTGATCTTTCTTGCCCGCCAGCATCCATTCGGCAATTACGCAACCGAAACGGATTTTTATCATCTCTATGCGCCGGACGCTGAGCGCATTGCCGCAGGGCAATTTCCACAAAATACATTTCAAGGGCCTGGCTATCCGGCGTTGATCGCCCTGATTG
>JBDSAM010000114.1:0-3505 GCA_039922135.1 Blastocatellia bacterium | reverse complement strand
CCTTGATGCATTCGACCGTGTAGCGAATGCCGTCTTCGCGCGACACGTCTTCGCGCCGCTGGCCTGACAGCACGCGGCAAAACTGCCCACCCAGTTGCGCAGTCAGATCAATCCAGAATCGCTCTTTTTCCAGCTCTGCCTGACGCGCTTCGGCATCGTGCTGGGTGAAATCCGGCGAACAGCACATCATCGGAATCTCCAACCCCTTGGAGTCGGCGTGCTGTTTGACCTTCGCCACATACTCCGGCTCGAAGCTGGCGAAGAAGCCGGGATACATCTCAATGCCGTCAACGCCCAGCGTGGCGGCCAGATCAATCCAATCGAATAACGACATCGTGCGCGTCACGCACAGGTCATCCATGAATGCTTTCGGAAATGCGCTCAGTTTTGCCATAGTCGAATGTTTCCAAACGGATAAAAAGTAATGAGAGTGAATGTTATTTTTCCTGATCGCTCAGGTTTGCCTTGTTACTGCGGTACGGTTGAAAGTCCCTGCCCCAATCCACGCCGATAACTTCCAGTTTGATCTGCTCACCATCCACAGTCACCAGCACGTAATGATACGCGCCACCGCCCGGATCGGCAGGTGGTTTGGCGATGCGGTCGAGCGTGACCTTCTGATCGGCATTGGCTCTGATGTAATCGCGGATATCAGGGTCACCAGCATAGGCATACAGCGGCGCGCCGCCGCCGCCCGTTAGCACGTGATCCAGCCGATGTTTGCCGCTCGCGTCTTCGTAACGTTCTACCCAATGTTCAAATAGATGTTCGTGGCCATTGAAAAAGATTTTGACGTGATGTTTGCGAAACAGCGGCAGGTAGCGTTCACGGATGATCCTTGTCGAAGCTTCTACGTGCGCGCCGCCGTGCGGGCCGGAAGAGAAGGCCGGGTGATGCGAATAAACAAAGACGTTCGTATACCGCGTGCGATCCAATCCCTCGACCTGCGCTTTCACCCACTGGAACTGCTTTTCATCCCCAGCGATGTTGGAATCGAATGCAATGAAGAACGAATTGCCGTAACCGAACGAGAAGACCGGATAATCCATCATCCGGCGCGGCGAGCCGTTAGGCGGAAGCAATTCGGAATTAGCGGCATAAAAGTTCTTCAGCCCGATTTGCCGCTGCGGATCTTCTTGCACGGCGGCGCTGGTTACGTCGTGATTGCCGGGAGCCAGGAAATATGGCACGCCCCCGTCCTGGGTCAGCCGGTTGATCAGATCAATAAAGCTGACATTCCACTGTTTTCCCATACGTCCGTTGACCACGCCATCGCCAGTCTGCAGCACGAAACGCACGGGGAACGCAGTTTTCTCTAGCTTTTTGATCGTGGCGACGGCGGAATTGACGACTAGCGAATGTTCATATTGAAGCTCCAGCCCATCGCGCCGCCCGCGTGTGTCGCCGTAAACGATAAACGAAAACCGTTTCACGCCGGTCGAAGCTTCTTCGCCGGGCAGCGGCGTGCGCGGCGCTTTGATCGCGCGAACCGGCACGTCGTCGAACAGCGGCGCGGGCTGTGCCGTTTGGGCTGTTGTCATTCGTGCAAAGCAAGCCAGCAAAAAGAATAATCCAAGAATCCGACGAGGCATATTTTTCTATCTCCCAGATCTCTTATGCTTTCGGTTGTAAGACCGTCTTCACATAATTGCCGTTGTGCATGCCATCAAAGCAGTCTTTCCAGTCTTCCAGATAGGCTACGCGGCTGATGATCGGTTTCAGGTTAATCTGGCCCGAAGTCAGCATCGAAACGACCATCTCCCAATTTTGAAAGGTATGGCTGAAACTGCCTTGCAGGGTGACGGCCTTCTGCACCAGCGGGTCTAGCGAAAAGCCCAATGGTTGCGGCCCCCAGCCGACTTTGGTGATCTGTCCCCCAGGACGAACAATGTCCAGCGCGCTTTTCAGCGCTGCCGAAGCGCCCGCCGCATCCACGACCAGATGCGCGCCCAGTCCATCGCCCAAGCTCAGAACCAGATCTTTCAGATCGGTTTCCTGCAGGTTGATTGCATGCGTTGCACCGAGTTCCTTCGCCGCTTCCAAGCGCGTTTTGTCTTGCGCCATGCCAGCGACGATCAAATTGCCTGCCCCTGCCAGCCGCGCCATCTCAGCACACAGCAAACCAATTGGGCCGGGCCCAAACACGACAACCGTGTCGCCGGGTTTGACCTTGCTCTTTTCAATGACGGCGTTGTACCCGACGCAGCAGGGTTCGGTCAGCGCGGCTTTTTCAAACGATAAGCTGTCAGGGATGTGATGCAGAGTGCGTTCGGGCACCCTGACATAATCCGCCATTGCGCCGTTGATGCCGTAACCGAAGCCTTTGCGCTGCGGGCAAAGGTTGTACGCGCCCGTGCGGCACATCATGCATTGACCGCAAATGTACGACGCGGTTTCTGAAACGACGCGGTCGCCTTCTTTGATGGTTTTGACGCGCTTGCCGGCCTTCGCTACCACACCGCCGAATTCGTGGCCCAACACCACCGGCACGGCTACCGGCCAGCTTTGGGAACCGTGATACTGATGCACGTCGCTGCCGCAAACGCTGACCGCGCCGACTTGTAACAACACTTCGTCTTCGCCGATCTCAGGGATTGCCAGTTCGCGCACTTCGACCGAACCAGGTTTCAAGTCGTATTGCACGACGGCTGTCATGGAACTGCTCATTGTCTGATTCTCCTTACGATTTCGCTCAAAATGCCTTTTAGATCGCTGCTGCCGGTTGCTTTGAATGAATGCGCGTCAATGGCCAGCGGAGCGCCGATGACGACCAACGGAGCGCCGTATTTCGGCATGTTGATGGCCTGTTCAATAGTAAGGCCACCGACAGCCTGGACAGGAATGCTGACGGCCTTGACTACGGCTTCCAGGTCATCCATTGGGCTAAGCATCTTGCCCGTGTCCGCGAAAATTCCGTTGCGTTCGTCGAATCCTGTGTGATGGACGATGTAATCCACACCCAGGTCTTCCATCCATTTCGAAGCCGTAGCTTTGTCGTCGAAGACCATGTTGTCGCCCATGACTTTGACTCCAAAATCGCGCCCGGCTTTGACGACGCATTTGATCGTTTCAGCGTGCGCGCGAGCCATCACCACGACATGCGTTGCGCCCGCTTTGGCCATCATTTCGGCTTCCAGATAACCACCGTCCATAGTTTTCAGGTCGGCAATAATGGGATGGTTGGGAAACTCCGCGCGCAAGGCGCGAACGCCGTGCAGGCCTTCGGCCAGGATCAGCGGCGTGCCCGCTTCCAGCCAATCCACGCCGGCTTCAACGGCAATATGGGCGGTTTCAATTGCTTCTTTGATGTCAGTCAGGTCAAGTGAAATTTGTACGATTGGTTGCATATATATGAGAAGTTAAAATTATATGAGAAGTTAAAATCGAAAAGGCAAAGACCAAAAGGCAAAAGTGAAGTCAGTAAAAACTCACTGCTTTTACCTATTACTCTTTGCCAAGGGTTACAAGGAATTACAGCTTGCCTTTCTTAAAAATTGAACTGTTA
>JBDSAM010000113.1:0-5760 GCA_039922135.1 Blastocatellia bacterium | reverse complement strand
GCCCGAACTGGTGATCTTGTCCACTCGCACTTTCAATCCTTCCAGCCCGGACGGGTAGCCCAGCAACACAACGGGCTGACCGCTGGCAATGCTCTCGCCCTGTTCATCTAACGGTAAGATCGGCAATTCATTCGCGCCGATTTCAAAGGCGCAGAGCGCGACATCCTGGTCCTGCATAATCTCCAACGGCCGCAGAGTGAATGGCTGCGGCGTTTGTGGAAAGTAGGCGAGCAGCTCCTTCAGCCTGGGGCGAAAACCGCGCTGGCGTATCAGGCTGCCCAGATCATCTTCCCATGCCTGTACAACGTGGCGGTTGGTCAACACCAATCCCGTTTCGGCTAGAAACCCAGTTCCCATAAACTCAACTTCATAAACTCTGCCATTGCCGTCCACGCTCAGATTGACGCTGCCATCGCTGCCGATAGGGTTTTCACTGGCGCTCGGCTCTTTGAACTTGATCTCGCGCCCCACGCGCGGGTCTACGAAACTGTAGCTGCCATAGATTAAGCAGACGCCTTTACCGAAGTTGCTGACGACGGTTTCAGGCAGCGAAAACGAACGCGCCAGCGACAACTGCTGTTCTCGCGCCAGCTTCATGTCTTCGCGAGTTTTGTCCATGTCACTTCGCATGGCCGTGACGCTATCTTTCAGCTCGGTGATTGCCTTGTTGTTGCGGCGTCCTTCCAGAAAGCCGAGTGTGTTGAAGTAGATTATGGTCAGCAAAATGAAGGCCGCGATGGCCATAATGGCGTAAAGGACACGGCGCGGAATTTCCGAAACCAATTCACGCAGCAATTGTTTGACGAAGACGATGGCGACATCGGTGCGCGGCGCAAGGCCTTTGCGGCGCGTCGTTTCGGCGACACCGGAAATGCCTTCGATAGTACTGCGGGCGCTGGCCAGTACAGCGCTGCCGAGCTTCAACGATTCAGTAATCTCGGCGCTCTCGCTGACCGCAAAGAAGCGAAGCCGGATGCCTGTCGCGCCGAAATAGAAGGTGTCGCCATCCTGAACCGCTTCACCAATGGCCACCGCTTCGCCATCGCGTGTGATCCCGGCCATTGGCTCAACCGTCGTCAAACGGTAATCGCCATCGCGCCGCCTGAGCGTCAACAACACGGCTTCCGGCGGCAAGGCCGAATTATCCGAACTTAGATTGATGTCGCAATCCGGCGCTGTGCCGATGGAGATAACGTCTTGATGAAGGATTCTGGTGGCGGGCTGTTCGACGCCTGCAATCCGAATGACGATCCCGTTATTCATGATAATACTTCATACTTCTGGCTTCTTCTTCGAACCGCTCTTTCGCTGTCGCAGCTTGTTTATGGGGTCGAGCCACACAATAGCACAAACCCAATTGCCGCCAAGGGACAATTCAGTGTAGACCTGAATATCTTGCTGATTAGTTTAGTACGGCACAAATGCCAATCGGCTTTGTGGGCGGAACGCGATGCCGCTCTCGTTACGATTTGCCATTGGCCAGGGACCGCCGCATTCAAATATCAATCGTTTCAAAAAATCATCCTGCACGCGGCGCAGGTGCAGCACGTTTCGCCCTTCGGCCATGTCATAAACGGCGAACAACAGCTTGCCGCACGCTCGCGTGTTCATCATTCCGGCCAGGGCGGCCACGCCGTCATCCGTGCTGTGCAGCGTGCCTGTCTTGGCAATGACGCTGCCTGCGAATTCCGGCTCAGCGAAACGATCAAGCAACGTTCCCGAATCAATCCCGGCAATGGACATCACCGCTTCCGGCGGCAGGTTGTAAGTTGCCAGCCGCTGGATCAGGGCGCGCAAGACACGCACGGTGTGTTGCGGCGTCAGGCGATTGAAGTCCAATCCCGAACCGTGCGAGATGTAAACCGATTCGCGCGGGATCGCCACGCGTTCAATCAAAAATCGCTGCACACCATCTGGCCCTCCTACCTGCGAAGCCAGCATATCGGCCATCGCATTAACGCTGTGCGCATTCTGGTAGCGAACCAGGTTGATCAGCGTATCTGATTCGATCGCCAGCAGCCGCTGTGCATTGTCGAAATTGGCCAGCGCGCTTTCGTACCGCGTTGGCTGTCCGAAGGCAAGCCTGGATTGCCGGCGTAAAACGCCTGCCGAAACGTCCGTCTGTGAATTTTCGTTGCAGACAAACTCACCCGCGACAACCAGCGAACCGCTGACGCGGCGAATGCCAATACGTCGCAGCTCGTCACCGGCCAGTCGCGCATCAGGAATCGAAAACGAGGGATCACCGCCACTCATCAGAATTAGGTCGCCTTGCAATTCGCCCGTTCGCCGGTTGAGTTCGCCTGTGGCGCGAAATTCGGTGCGGAAGCGATGATCCGGACCCAACTTGTCTAGCGCCGCCAGCGTGGTTGCCAGCTTGATCACTGAGGCCGGGTTGAAAGCCGTGTTTTCATTGGCCCTGGCCACCGGCTCGCCACCATCAAGTTTTTCCACATACACGCCGTGCTGTTGCAGGCTGCGGCCTTCAGAACGCAGACGGTTCAAAAACTCTATCAGCGCAATTGGCTCAACATAAGATATGGAGGAGTTTTTACCAGGCGCTTTGAGGTCGTCAACGGGAAGCAGCGCCGTGGATAAATCAGCCGTGGATGGCTTTGTCTGATGTGTTGATGCTGGCGCGCAAGCTGCCAACATCACGGCAAAGAGAAGGGGCAATCGTTTCATTCTTAGCTCGTAAAATCGCTCGTGTCGTGTGGGAAGAGGAGAACAGATTTGTTTCTTGCAAACGCAATGCTAAATTACCGGCGCATCACAATGAAATCAAGCCACGAGGTTATACCGCCGTATGCTCAAAATGCTCAAAGGTCATCTTTACCTTTTGCTGGCCGTCGTGTTTTTTCTAGCCCCGTCAGCCGCTAGCTTCGCGCAATCAGGCAGAACAGGCTCGTCAACTGCAACAGCCAAGTCAGCTATTCCTGCCCCGGAACGCGTGTTGGGTTTTAAGATTGGCGACGAACGCAAGCTGGCGAAGTGGGATCAATTCGTCGCCTATTTCCAGCGACTTTCCGAAACCAGCGACCGCATTAAACTGGATACGCTTGGCAAGACCACGCTCGGACGGCCATTCATTGCTGCCACCATTTCTTCGCCCGAAAATCTGAAACGGTTGGCTGACCTCAAAGAGATTCAACGCCGCCTGTCCGATCCGCGCCTGCTTACTTCATCCACTGAAGCCGGCATCAAAGACTTGATCAGTGCGGGCAAGATCGTCGTCGTCATTACGTGCAGCATTCATTCGACCGAAGTCGGCGGCACATTCACCGGTACGGAACTGGCTTACCGGCTGGCGTCTGAAAGTTCGCCGGAGGTTAAACGAATTCTTGAGAATGTCATCGTGGTGCTGGTGCCGTCGCTCAATCCGGACGGCACGGACATTGTTGCCGACTGGTATCGAAAAACTCTGGGCACACCCGCCGAAGGCACAGCGCCGCCGGAGCTGTACCACCATTACACCGGTCATGACAACAACCGTGACTGGTACGCCTTCACGCAGGTTGAAACGCAATTGACCGTGGACAAGGTACTCAATGTCTGGCGTCCGCAGATTCTGCACGACATTCATCAGATGGGCGGCAGCGGCGCGCGTTTGTTCGTCCCGCCGTATATGGAGCCGTGGGAGCCAAACGTTGACCCAGCCCTGATTGCGGGCGTCAATGCGCTGGGCACTGCGATGGCGTGGGATGTGATTGCCGGTGGCAGAGGCGGCGTGGTTTTTAACACTATGTACGACGCCTGGAGCCCCGCCCGCGCTTATTCGCACTATCACGCCGGATTGCGCATCCTGTCTGAAACGGCCAGCGCGCGATTGGCGACGCCGGTGGATGTGCCGTTTGATCGTCTGGGTGGCGGCTTCAATTACAACGCCAAGACCTCTTCGTGGAACTTCCCCAAACTTTGGCAAGGCGGGCGCTGGACGCTGCGCGACATCGTGGATTACCAGATGGCCGGCGCGATGGCCTTGCTGACGCACGCCGCGCGAAACCGCGAATCTTACTTGCGCAACTTTTACGAAATCAGCAAACGTGCCGTCGAAGCGAAAGGCATGCCTTACGCCATTCTGCTGCCCGAACCCGAAGTGCCGAAATCATTGTCCGATGCTTTCAAACAATTGAAAGCGGGAATTAACGGCGCCAGCGGCACCGAAAAAGAGAAGCACGAACAGAGCGAGGCGCTGGTCAGCAAGGTGACCAGCGGGCCTTCGTCCAGCGAAGAGGTTACTTACTACTACAAAACCGAAGGGATGGATCGCGTGCTGGCCATTCTGAAGCGCGGTGGCGTGGAGGTGCAGCGCGCCAGCAAAGAGTTCAACGCCGACGGCAAATCCTATCCGGCGGGAACGCACATTGTGCTGATGACGCAGCCATACGCCAGTTTTGCCAAAACGCTGCTAGAAAATCAGCATTACCCCGATCTGCGCGAATACCCCGGCGGGCCGCCCAAACGGCCCTATGACGTGACGGCTCACACGCTGCCGCTGCTGATGAACATCAAAGCCGTAACAGTTAAAGATGCATTCAACGTCGAAGCCCGGCCAGAACCTGCCGCGCTGGTTCTGCAATCGCGCGTGCGTTCCAGCAGCGGCGTGCGCGTGGCGATGTACAAAAACTTCCAGCCTTCAATGGATGAAGGCTGGACGCGCTGGATTTTCGATCAGTACAAATTCGAGTTCAAACCGCTGGCGCGGGACGAAGCGCGCGCGGGAAATCTGGTGGCAAAATTTGACGCCATCATCATTCCCGATCAATCGGTCGGCGCATTAGTCAATGGCTTGCCCGGCAAAGCGGGCGAAGGCCGCGACGAAGAAACCAGCGGCGGTTATTCGGTGGAATATGCTGGGGGCCTGGGCGAAGCCGGAGTCAAAGCCTTGCGCGAATTTGTCGAAGCTGGCGGCACTGTCATCACGTTCAACAACGCTTCGAACTTCGCGATCGAACGCTTGGGCGTGCCGGCGCGCAACGTACTGAAAGGCGTATCGCCACGCGATTTCTACTGTCCTGGTTCAATCCTGAGGACAGAGCTTGATCAAACGTCCAACTTATCTTTCGGCGCGGAAAAAGAATCCATCGCCTGGTTTGAAGGCAGCCCGGCGTTTGAAGTGACCGACCCGGCAAGCGTCAAAGTCATCGCGCGTTATCCTGAAAATGGCAATCCACTGCTGAGCGGCTGGATTCTGGGCGACAAACTGATTCGCGGGCGCGCGGCAATGGTCGAAGCCAGAATCGGCAAAGGCCGCGTCATCCTTTTCGGCTTCCGCCCGCAATATCGCGGCCAGAGCCTGGCTACGCTGCCGCTATTATTCAATTCAATTTTGACCAGCAAGTCAGAGCAGTGATTTCTACCGGATTACCGCTTCGGGAATTGATCTGGGTTATCTGTGAACACCGCGTCTACGCCAAGTTCCAATAGGAAGTGGTTCATCTCTTCGCGCACGTCCCTGAACTTCCCGGGCGAGCTCGTCCGGAAAGTGTAAGGTGTGACGGTCAAGCCTGCGGCGTGGGCCCATTCGACGATTTTCGGTTCGCCCGCAATCAAGCTCTTATTTGGGCCGATGCCGTCGGCGAATGCTTTGACCTGCTTCAACCCGTCAGCCGTCAGCCATTGTTTGTTTGGGTCGGCGTGAATCAGAAACGTCAACAGCAATTTGGTTTTAAATTCACCGCGCATCTTCTTCAGGCTTTCAGCGCTGAAGGATTGGATGATGACCGGCGTTTTCGGATCGGCGTTTGGGCGGTCAAGCTT
>JBDSAM010000112.1:0-3856 GCA_039922135.1 Blastocatellia bacterium | reverse complement strand
CATTGGAGCTTGTTACCAAGCTGGATTATTCAGCGGTCTGGCCGAACAGGCCGCAGCCGTTTGCTACGAGATTCATTCGCTAAACCGGTTGATGTGTCGCCTGCCTCAATGCACATTGGCATTGCGTCAACGTCTAAGCGAACTGTTGCAAGAAAGTAATCGCGAGATTCAAGGCAATTCTGAGCTGCTTAATCGGGCGCTCCTGACAACGGGTGAAATTGATGTTTGGCATCCGGCAGACATCGGCGACTACACGGATTTCTATGCTTCGATCTACCACGCCACAAACATCGGCAAGATGTTTCGCCCCGATCAGCCGCTGATGCCGAATTACAAATGGATTCCGATTGGTTATCACGGACGCGCATCATCCATTGTCCAAAGCGGCACGCCGATTCATCGCCCAAGCGGGCAAACAATGGCGGATGGCGCGGATGCTCCAATCTTTGGCCCAAGCAAAGTGTTGGATTACGAATTGGAAGTCGGCTTTTTCGTCGGGCAAGGAAACGAGCAAGGTCAGCCCATCTCAATCACCGAAGCCGAAGACCACATCTTCGGTTTGTGTTTGGTCAATGATTGGTCAGCGCGCGACATTCAGCGCTGGGAATATCAACCGCTGGGGCCGTTCCTGGCGAAGAGCTTTGCCACGACCATCTCGCCGTGGATTGTGACGATGGAAGCGCTCGCGCCTTTCCGCACACCGGCGTTCAAGCGCGAGGAAAGCGATCCGCAGCCACTCGCGTATTTGGATTCGCCGCAAAATCGTGAGCGCGGCGGGTTCGACATCAAGCTGGAAGTTTTGATTGCCACTGAGCAGATGCGTCAGCAAAACATCGCACCGCATCGCTTGGCGACGAGCAACACCAAAGACCTTTACTGGACGTTTGCGCAGATGTTGACGCATCACAGCAGCAACGGCTGCAACCTGTGTCCGGGCGATCTGCTGGCCAGCGGCACGGTGTCGGGCGCGACGAAAGACAGCCAGGGAAGTTTGATCGAATTGACTGAACGCGGCGCACAGCCAATCACACTGCCGACTGGAGAAGTCAGAAAGTTTTTGCAGGACGGCGATGAAGTGATTCTGCGTGGTTACTGCGAACGTGAGGGCTTCCGGCGTATCGGCTTTGGCGAATGTCGAGGAGTTATTATTGGCTAGCCTTCAATTGGCATTCCAACCAGCTTCGGCAGTGCCTTGCCGATCTCTTCGTTCAACACCAAATCGGCAATCTCATCAAATGGCGTCGGCGTTCGGTTGATGATAATCAGTGCCGCGCCGCTCTGTTTGGCAAGCTCCGGCAACGAAGCCGCAGGGTAAACCACCAGCGAAGAACCAACGGCCAGAAACACATCGCAATCCTGACAGGCTTCGACCGCTGCCTTCATCGCCAGAGCAGGCATGGATTGGCCAAACGAAATTGTTGCCGGTTTCAGCAGGCCGCCGCACACGTCGCATTCCGGCGCCAAGTCTCCGGCCTTCACTCGCTCAACTGCTTCATTCATCGAAATGCGCGCGCCGCAAGTCAGGCATTCGCATTCGACTGTCGTGCCGTGCAGCTCAATGACGTTGGTGTTGCCCGCGCGCTGGTGCAGGCCGTCAATGTTCTGCGTTATCATTGCGCGCAATCGGGCGCGCAATCGGGCGCGCAATCCGGCGCGCAAGCGGCCCTGCCGCTCCAATTCGGCAAATGCATGGTGGCCGGCATTCGGTTGGGCGGCGCGCATTTCCGGCCACATCGCCACCTTCTGCCGCCAGTATTCGATGCGGCCAGCGCGGCTATTGATAAATTCGCCGTATTCGACCATACGATTATTGGCCCAAATACCGTTGGGGCTGCGGAAGTCCGGGATACCGGATTCGGTGGAAATGCCCGCGCCGGTAAAGCCGACGATGCGAGATGAGCGAGCGATGAGTTCTATGGCTTGTTCAACATTCATAGCGGCGCGAAGTCTAGCCGCCTCAGAAACAGCCTTGCAACTACGTCTTGCAACTGATGCCGGGATCGGCGTAAATCTAAACTCCCGCTTTGTTCGCAACCAATTTTTCCATGAGGTGAATGATGAGAATTCGGCAGTTGGCTTTCTGCTTGTTTACGATCCTGAGTTTATTCGTTATGGCCTGTCAAAAAAGTTCCACTGAAAAGACCGCTGCGCCCGCCTTTCAAAGCGTGCCGCTTGAACAAGTGCACGACGTGCATTCATACGGCAACCCTGACCAGGTGCGCGTAAAGAATGTAGAGCTTGATCTGGAAGTGCTGTTTGACCGCAAAGTGCTGAAAGGCACGTCAACACTGACGATTGAGCGCAGGCAGCCAGAGGGGGGCAATGCCGACAAACTGATTCTGGACACGCGGGATTTGAAGATCGTCAAAGCCGAAACGTCGAGTGACGACAGCAGCTTTACGCCAACACGGTTCACCCTGGGCGTGGTAGACAAGATTCTGGGCGCGCCGCTGACCATCCAATTGCCCGCGCAAACGACAAAAGTCCGCATCGAATACGAATCCAGCCCAACAGCTTCCGGCGTGCAATGGCTTGACTCGGCGCAGACCGCAGGTAAACAGCACCCTTACGTCTTCACGCAATCCGAAGCGATTCACGCCCGCAGTTGGATTCCATTGCAGGATTCGCCCGGCGTGCGCGTCACCTATTCGGCCCGCATTCGCACACCCAAAGAGCTGCGCGCGGTGATGAGCGCCGAAGAAGAACCGTCGGCTCTTGGGAGCGGCGAATACAAATTCAAAATGGCGCAAGCCATTCCGCCCTATCTGATCGCGCTGGCCGCTGGCAATATTGCGTTCAAATCGTTAGGCGCGCGCACCGGCGTGTACACCGAGCCGGAGGTGCTGGAAAAGGCCGCCAGCGAATTGGCCGACACCGAAAAGATGGTCGAAGCGACGGAAAAGCTATATGGGCCGTACCGCTGGGGACGTTACGACATTTTGGTTTTGCCGCCGAGCTTTCCGTACGGCGGAATGGAGAACCCGCGATTGACCTTTGCGACGCCAACGATTCTGGCCGGAGATAAAAGCCTGGTCTCGCTGATCGCCCACGAACTGGCGCATTCGTGGTCAGGCAATCTGGTGACGAATGCGACGTGGCGCGATTTCTGGCTGAACGAAGGCTTTACGACCTATCTGGAACGGCGCATCGTCGAAGCCGTCTATGGCCGCGCGAACGAAGAGATGCAAGCCGTGCTGGGGCGGCAAACGCTGGAAGGCTTGTTGACCAAATACCAGCCCCGCGATCAGATACTGCACATTGATCTAACCGGCCTTGACCCGGATGACGGTTCAACTGAAGTCCCCTATGAAAAAGGCGCGCTGTTCCTGCGCCAACTGGAAGAGACGGTCGGCAGAGAAAAGTTCGATCAATTCCTGAAAGGCTACTTCGACAGCTTCGCCTTCCAGAGCATTACGACCGGTGATTTCCGCGCCTATTTGCAGAAGAATCTGCTGGACACCGATCCACAGCTTGCGGCAAAAATCCCCTCAACATTGATTGACGAATGGATTGAGAAGCCCGGCCTACCCGCCAGCGCGCCGAAGCCGCATTCCGACGCCTTTGCCAAAGTCGAAGAGCAGGCCAAGGCGTGGATGGATGGAAAAATGACGGCGGCGCAATTGTCCACCAAACAGTGGACGACGCAGGAATGGCTGCACTTTCTGAAGTTTCTGCCGCCAGGCTTGAGTGAAAAACAGATGAAGCAGTTGGACGACGCGTTCGGTTTAACGAAAAGTGGCAACGCCGAAATTGCGCATGTCTGGTTGCTCGCGGCGATTCGCAACAAATACACGCCTGCCTATCCGCGATTGGAAGAGTATCTGACTTCGATTGGGCGGCAGAAGCTGATCAAGCC
>JBDSAM010000111.1:0-4871 GCA_039922135.1 Blastocatellia bacterium | reverse complement strand
AATGATTTGCTTTAGGGAGATAAGCCATCGTTGAATTTGATAGGAACATAACTTGCTGGTTTACCGCTTCTCAAAACTCACAAAAATATGTGATAGACCGATAGTTCTGAGGAAATTACTTTCCGGTTAGTCCAATCCCGAATTACAAATGTTTATCCCGCAAACTTTAGGAGGGAGCTTATGAAGAAAAATTACAGATCAATATTCGCCGCGTTAGCGCTGATGGTTGGCCTCGCCTGGCAGGCCCAGGCGCAATCCACTGCGGGCGCCATTTCCGGCGTGGTTGCCGATCCGCAAGGCGCGGTCGTTGCAGGCGCTTCGGTGATGGCGCGCAATGTCGGCACCAACGAATCGCGCACGGCCACCACTGACAGCGAGGGCCGTTATCGGTTTCCCAATCTTACGATTGGCAATTATGAAGTTACCGTGCAGGCGACTGGCTTCGGCAAATATGTGCGCACCGGCGTCGAGTTGTTGCTCAACCAGGAAGCCGTGGTCAATGCGCCACTTAAAACGAGCACGGTAGAAGAAGTCGTGACCATCAACGAGAACGCTTCGTTGCTCAACACCAGCAACGCCGAGGTCAGCACGCGCTTCGATTCCAAGCGTTTGTCAGAGCTGCCGATTGCCACCAATCGCAATGTCTTCAACGTCGCGCTTTCGGCGGCGGGCGTCAGCCAGATCGCCAGCGGCCAGAGCAGCTTCGCCAACGGCATCAGCTATTCTGCCAATGGCGGCCGTTTGCGCTCGAACAATTTTATGGTGGACGGGCAGGACATCAACGACCCCAGCGTATCGGGCGGGCAACAGCCGCTCAACAACCCGGACATCATTCAGGAAGTCCGGTTGATCACCAACCAGTTCGCCGCCGAGTACGGCCGCAACTCAGGTTCGGTCTTCAGCGTCGTCACCAAGGCCGGCGCAAATCAGTATCATGGCTCGGCTTTCTGGTTTAACAACAACAATCACTTCAACGCATGCAGCAACCAGGACAAGGCCGGGAAGCCAGGCGGTTATTGCAACCCGACCGCGACGCGCGGCGTGCAGCAAGGGGCGCCATTCCGGTTGGAGAACCAAATCGGCGGCACCTTTGGCGGCCCGCTCTATTTGCCACGCTTCGGCGAAGGCGGATCGCCCGTCGTCGGCGGCAAAGACAAGACCTGGTTCTTCGGTTCGCTGCAACGCTGGACGGATCGCCAACTCGGTTCGGGCTTCACCCTGAGCGGCGCTCCGACCGAAGCTGGCCGCCAGATTTTGCAATCGGCCGCAGGCAACCGTCCGCAGGTAGCCGCGCTGCTGCGCTTTCTGCCGGCGGCCCAGCGCGCCAACAACACCTCGGCGAACTTCGTCGTTGGCGGGCAAACCTTCACCGTGCCGCTTGGCGATCTGACTGGTTCGAACTCTTTGCTCTATAACGATTGGCAATGGTCAGGGCGAATTGACCATCAGTTCAGCGAGAAGAATCGAATCAACGGGCGTTACCTGTATGACGGCAACTTGAATGCAGGCTCAGGCCAAGCCACACCACCGGGATTGACGACAGTTGTTCCCACGCGCTCGCAAGCGGCGGTCGTCAACCTGAACAGCCTGCTCAGTCCCCACATCGTCAACGATGCGCGCATTGCCTGGTCGCGTTACGGTTCGCGCACGACGGCCAGCGATCCATCGTCGGAAGAGATTCCCTCGATTGAAATCGCGCAACTCGGCCTGAACGAATTCAACGCCGCTCCCAGCCGCACGGCCATCGGGCTGGCGGTCAATCTGCCGCAGTTCCGTTTCAACAACACCTATCAAATTCAGGACACGGTTTCAGTTAGCAAGGGCAGTCACGCGATGAAGTTCGGTATTGACTTCCGTCGCACGCAGGTCAAGAGCTTTTTCGTTCCGACCATTCGCGGGCGTCTGGCCTATTCGACCTTGGAAAATTTCGTCAACGACAACGCCACCCTGGCCGCGACCGTCAACCGTCCGTTGCCCGGCGGTTCCGAGATTCAGTACTACGACAATTACGATTACTACTTCTTCGCCCAGGATGAGTGGAAAGTGACGCCGAACTTCACGCTTTCCTACGGCCTGCGCTACGAACTGCCCGGCAACACCTTCAACGATCTGGTTCCGATCAACGACAAGATCGTGGCGACGGCGGGCGGCGATGTGCGATACAAATTCACGCCAGTGCCGGAAACCGATAAGAATAACTTCCAACCCCGCATCGGCTTCAGTTGGAGTCCGCGCGGAAAGGACGGCTTGTTGAGCCGCGTGATGGGCGGCGACCGTTTCGTGTTGCGCGGCGGTTATGCGCGCACCAACGACGCGGCGTTCCTGAATATCAATCTGAACATCGCCAGCGCGTTCCCGTTCATCGCTTCGATCAATCTACCGTCGTCGCAGAACGCTTTTGCGAACATCCGCACGGCTCAGGTGGCGGGACTCAATCCGAACACGCTGGCGCGCACGATCGTGGCCGACAACTTCCGCGCGCCGGAATACGATCAGTTCAGCCTGGAAGTGCAGCGCGAACTGTCGCGCGATCTGGTCTTGCGCGTTGGCTACGTAGGCACCAAAGGCACGCACCTGCTCCAGACGCTCGACGGCAATCCGTTCATCGCCGGCCCGGCTGCCACTGCAACGTGCGTGGTCACTGCGACCAACACCTGCCGCGTTGATCCCACGCGCGGCGTCATCCGCCTGCGTTCAAACGCAGCTTCGTCGAACTATCATTCGCTGCAAGCCAGCTTGGAAAAACGGCTGAGCCGCAATTTCAGCGCTGGTCTGCACTACACCTACAGCGCGTTTATTGATACGGCGTCGGAAATCTTCAACCCCTCGACCGGCTCCGTTGCCGTCGCGCAAGACTCGTTCAATCTGCGCGCGGATCGTGCTCGTTCGGTCTATGATCGTCCGCATCGCCTGGCAGGCAATGCCGTTTTCCAGTTGCCTTTCTACCAGGATCAAAAAGGCCTTTTGGGCCGCGCCCTGGGAGGCTTCCAGTTCAACGGCTTCTTCACGCTGCAAAGCGGCGCACCCTTCACGCCGCTCAATGGCGCTGATCCGGCGCGCGTGCTGAGCGGCATTGACGGTTTGGTCGGCAATGCTATTCGCCCGAACCTGAACACGACGATTGATCTTTCTTCGTTGAATATCATCGAACTGCGCGCGGCGGGCGGAGCCAGCCTATTCACCCCAATCACCAGTGCTCAGCGCGTTGGCAATGCAGGCCGCAACATCCTGCGCGCCGACGGCATTCAGAATCTGGACTTCGGCATTCTGAAAAACACGCGCATCTATGAAGGGCACACGCTGCAATTCCGCGCCGATATGTTCAACGTCACGAACACGCGCAATTTCGGCATCCCGAACGCGACCGTCACGGCGGGCGCGAACTTCCTCAACCAGTGGGCGACCAACGGCGGCAACCGCCGCATCATATTAGGGCTGCGCTACACCTTCTAAAGGCAGTTTGAGGAAATAAACTGGCGGGCATGGAAGTGAATCAAGCTTCCTGCCCGCCTTTTTTATGTGGGCTGCGGCTTTCCTGAAGGAAGAAGAGCTGCTTGGCTGACGCAGATTCTGTAGACTTTGTTTTCGGCGCGACCATTCAGACCAAGCGCTCGTGGTAAAATGGCCGCCGTCATGCACCTGCTCCGCATTGAAGCTCACAATTTTCGCAACCTCACCGGCGCAATAGAATTTTCTCCCGGCTTGAATGTGATTTACGGACAGAATGCGCAAGGGAAGAGCAATTGGATAGAAGCTTCCTACCTGCTGGCGACGACCAAATCCTTCCGCACTGCGCACCCGCGCGATGCCATCAAACATCAAGCGCCGGATGCCCTCGTGCGCGGCACTGTAATACGCGGAAACTTGACCAAAGACTTGCAACTGCTGATCACCCCGACGACCAAACAAACCTTCATCAACGGCAAGCGCGATGCGGTGGTGCGCTATCTGGGCAATCTGGATGCGGTGGCATTTACAGCGGACGAAGTAGACGTAGTGCGCGGCGCGCCCGATGCGCGGCGTAAGTTTCTGGATCGCGGTGTGTTCGCCACGCTGCCTTCGTATTTGGGCACGCTCAACGAATACAACCGCGTGCTGAAACAAAAAAATGCGCTGCTGCGCGAGGCGACGGATGCCGATGATCCTCTGAAATTTCAACCGCAAATCGAGGCTTGGAATGAGCAGATTATTGCCTTCGGTACTGATGTCTATCTTGCACGAACCGCTTATCTGGACAAGCTGCAAGCCGCGCTCAATCGGTCACTCTTTCAGGCGGAAGAGGTCAACATTCGATACAAGTCTTCGCTCGAAGGCAAGGGCGATTTGGGCGATTATGCGGCGCTGCTGCGAGAACGGTTAACTATCAGGCTGAAGAATGAGATAGCCGTCGGGCACAGCTTGGTTGGGCCACATCGGGACGACCTGGAAATCCTGGCGGACGGCTACGAAATCGCACGGTTTGGCAGTTCCGGGCAGCAACGCAGCGCCCTGCTGATTCTTGATCTGGCGCAGATGACCGTGTACCATAGCACGTTTGAAGAATACCCAATTTTCCTGATAGATGACCTCGATGCCGAACTCGACCGCACGCGAATCGGGATTTTGCTGGATTATCTGGATGGCAAGGCGCAGACCATTGTCACGACCTCCAAACGTTCGATTGCTGACCGTTACCGCCATCGTGCCACAACGCTGATGGTCGAAGATGGGCGGGTTGTCGAATCCGAATGATTGGTACGGAACAGGGAGCGGTAGCGACCTGGTTGGCTGGCAAATAACGCGACTTGGAACCAACCAGGTCGCTACCGCTCCCTGTTCCGTACCGCAGCCCCAAATTGTTTGATGAAGTTATGAAAGCACAAGAGAAGAAA